>JAILOA010000203.1 GCA_024691065.1 Lachnospiraceae bacterium
GGTGCAAGAAGCATTTCCTTTTTGCTTCCGATATATTGGGATTTATCAGCATTATAGAGATATAAATCGTAGGATAAGATATCATCTGAAGATACAGATAATTTTGCGGCAACTCTTTCCAGAAGTGACTTTTCCTTTGATGCTTCCTCACCTGCCGCCGAATCATTAGATGCATCTTCATTAACTTCCTCGCCCGGTGCCGAATCCTTAGATACATCTTCATTAACTACCTCACCTGCCGACAAATCCTTGGAATCCATATTCCTGGATTCATCTTCATTAACTTTCTCACCTGCCGCCGAATCCATCCCCTCATATAACCCATAAATCGGCAACATTACATTCTGTGGATTTATTTTTGTGGTCTCTATCTCATGATCCAAATGTGGTGCAAGCGATGGTATTACGAACCATGGCTCTTCACTGTCAAAAAGCACCTGCTTAGGATCATATACATTTTCTTCATTCTTAAGCATTACCCTGCCGGCGAGTCCTAACGGACGGTCAAACCAGGTACGCTTAAGCATACCTCCGTAAGGCTCAACATTTACCCTGAGATATGGCTTTTCCGGCATTTCAGGATTTGGCTTTATCATAAATGACGGTGAATCGGTATGTGCTAGCCCTATATGCATACCGGACTTTTTAGAATTCACACGAAATGCAAATACCACCGATGGATACGGAGATATATAATAACCTTTTCCATCTATAAGCTCCTTCGAATCTCCCGGCTTAATTCCCACAAAGCCTTCATTTTCAAGCCTTTCAATTACATTTTTAACAACATGAAAAGGACTTACGCCCCTGTCAAGATATTCTGCTAATTCCATAGCAATCCTCTCCTCAAATATCAACATTTTCAAGGTTCGTTTGAGCCTTTTTCTTTGACTTTATTTTCTTATAGCGGACTTTACATTATCAATTATCCCTTAATCCACTTTCCTGTTATGCAAAACGCCGCCGGAATTAACTATTCTGTTTTTAATCTTGGTTTTATCCTCATACATTGCCCTGTCAGCGGAACGAATCACTGAATCTATATCCAAATCCTGTGGCATCATCGCATACCCGAAGGCGCAGGTGTAAGCGGTATCAGCAAGCGAATCCCTCATCATTTGAACATCTTTCTTAATATAATCCTTATTTACATTAAAGTAAAATATTATAAACTCATCTCCACCCACACGGTATGCTTCCTTATTTCTTCCGCACTCTTCGGTAAGGCAGCGTGCAACGGTTTTAAGCGCATTGTCTCCGGCCTCATGCCCGTACTCATCGTTAATCCACTTCAATTCATTCATATCAGCCGAAACCACGCCGCTTATCTTATTAACCCTGTTCTTGGAATCGTAGTAATAACATTGTCTGTTAAGCATTTTTGTAAGCGAATCATACTTTGAAGTATGCATATATAAAAACAAATAATAAATAACGACCACAGATGCAAACAATGTACTGTAATCGGTATCCGATTCAAATATAACATGAATTAACACACCGATGATACTTGCTATTATAACATACAGAATACCTACACGAACACTTTTACTGTATTTGAAATAATATGAAATGTAATGATTCACAAATAACAAAACATATATGCCGAATAATATGTAAGGATAGATTCCTAAAATACCATTTGCTATATATTTGTTATCTTCTGTATACCAAAAAAATAAATGTGTCCACTGAGATGTATATATCAATGGAACGCTAATTATAAACGGAATAAATATCCATGCCATTTTCCTGCCGATTGGCTCCAGCATTTCCATAACTGCTATTACAATAATCGGAAACATCAAATATATCGTTGAAGTAAGTATCGGTCTCGCCGGACTCAGCTTTTCAAAATCCTGAGTCCATTTTTCTATGCTCCATAATATCGATTCGACAAAAATCATTATGATTACATATCTGGTAACGATAACTGTTCTTGTATTTATATGAACACCCATACTAACCATGGCCCAGAGACCAATCAATTCAACAAGCATAATGTAGTGCCCTAGTAAATATGTTGAAATATCCATAAAGTCATCCCTTCACTAATGGTACCCCATGAACCTTGTATTTTAAGTTCCGCCATTTTAATTCCTGCCTGATTAAATGAATCCTTCAGATCTGCTCAAGTTACTTATCAGGCGAAGCATATCCCCATAAAAACAAATCCATCAATTAATAAGAATCGTGGACTTATATTTTAACACACAAGAATAATAATGCAAATAAAATATTAAAGCCGGAGCCCATAATCACTCTCAAAACCTTATAAAATAGAGGTTTTCATAAAAGAAGTGTGTCAAAAAGTCACATTTCGCCTATATTTAACCTGTTAAAAAAACATTTACGCAAATCAAAAATTTATGTATAAAAAAAGGCAATGGAATCGGATTATCCATTGCCAAAAGAATCGTTGAACTTGCCGAGGGTGAAATCAGGGTAGAATCAACCCCAGGTGAAGGAAGTACCTTCGTGGTTATATTGTAATTATTCTTTATCTCAATTTACATATTTATATCTGCATATTTAAATCTGCATAGTCTGTAAAACAACTCCTTACAGGCTATGCAGCTTTTTTATACCATTATTATGTTTTATGGATGTATTTTGGAATCACACCTCGCTCCATAATTATTATTCAAAGATGCCGGCATCACATCTTCTGCTATATGGATATATACCGGAATCACACCTTCTGCTCCATCGCCGTGTAGGTCTCAAAGAATCCGAGGGAATCATAAAACTTCCTTGCAGCCTCGTTAAATGACCACACGTGAAGAGTAATCCTGTCATACCCCTGCTCCTTTACATAAACCTTCACATAATCATAAAGTGTTGTCCCGACATGCTTTCCTCTTGCATTCTCATCAACACAAAAATCGTCAATATAAAAATTCTTGTGAGCATAGGTGTTGGTTGTATCCTGTGTTTCCTCGCAAACACCGAATATATAGCCGAGAACCTTCTCATTTTGCTTATCATTCTGTATATTGTGAGCTTCATCACTCAAATCTTTTTCATTATTATGAGTATCATTATCGTTCGTCAAACCAACTTTACCGTCACCTGTCTCATCAACA
>JAILOA010000217.1 GCA_024691065.1 Lachnospiraceae bacterium
TTGAGTTACAGAAAAAGGCGACAAATGAAGTTAAACCGAGCTATGTTTCCTACATTGAAGAGTTTAATGCATTGGACAAGCTGAAAAAAGAGATAGAAGAAAACAAAGAGAAGCTTAGTGTACTCTCAGCGAAGCAAGAAGAATCGGATGAGAAGCTTAAGGCTGCAAAGGCGAAGGAAGAGGAAATTTCGGAGTTAAAAACCGAGGCCAAGGGCATAGCTAAGGATGAGGAAAATTATAAGAAGCGCGATGACATTATTAAGAATTCCGAAAAGCATAAGAAAGATAGGGATGTGGCGGTTAAAAAGCTTAACGAGCTTGAGGAAAAGAAGCTAAAGACCGGCAAGGAAATCGAGAGGCTTGAAGAGGAACAGAAGGAGCTTAAGGGAAGCGCCGAAAAGGAAGTCGAGGCCGCAAAAAAGAATGAGGATGTTTTGAATTGTAAGGAGAAAACAAAGTCCCTGTCAGACACGGTCGATAAACTGCTTCGCAATATTGATACGATTAAAACTAAGAAAAATGTTGCGAATGAAAAATTTGTTACCTATAAGAAGAAATCTTTGGAAAAGTTGCATTTTGAGCAGGTCCTGGACGGATGCAGGGCCGGGATACTTGCGATGAATTTGAATGAAGGCGACGAGTGTCCGGTTTGCGGTTCGAAGTCCCATCCGAAGCTTGCGGTTCTGCCGCCTGAGTCCATAACGGAGGAGGAATTTGAAAAATACAAGCAGGCCGAAGAAGATGCCCGTTCTGAAAAGGATGAGGCTGTGAATAAGGCAAACGTGCTTATCAGTGCATTTGAAGCTGATTATGAAAATTTTAAGGAGTCCCTGAAGGGCTTGCTGGATAACGGTTTGAATGTGCTGAGCGGCATTGCGGGGTTTGATAATCAGGAAAATGTAGCTTACATGGAAGGAATTTTGGAGAGCCTGTCCGCAAAAGATGAGAGCGGCGGCGAGTCCGCTGCGGGCGGTAGTTCGAGCAAAGAAAATTCCCACAGCAGAGGTAGCAAAGAATATCTTGAAATATGCAGTAGAGATTTAAATGAGCACAAGTTACATTTAGAAAAAATAACTCAAATCCTGGCAGAAAACAGTAAATTTATTTCGGAGGATTTGAAGCTTCAAAAGGAGCGTAAAGCTAAGTTTGAAAATAATGAAACGAAGCTTGAAGATTTCAGAAAAAAGACTCTCATTCAAATTGAGGATGCTATAAAGAAAACCAATAATCAAATTGAAGAGATTAAGCTTGAAATAAAGGGCGAGGAGTCCTTGCTGGACGCGCTTAAGAGTTTGAAGTTTGAAAACTGGGCCGCTGCATTTGACAAATATCAGGAACTGCTAAAGCAGGCGAAGACATTTGAGCAGGCAATAGCGGATGCCCAGAAGGAAAATGAGCAGATAACCAAGGAAAAGACCGGCTTTGAATCTTCTATTAAGACTAAGAATAAGATGGTCGAAGAGAATACAAAGAAATGTGAAGAGAAAAAGGCAACGTATGAGAGTAAGCTTAATGATTGTTTTGATACTGAGGCTGATTTTAAGTTGTATGTATCGGATTCGAAATCCATTGACAGCCTGGATGCCGAGATTAAGGAATATTATCAGAAACTTAAGACCGCAGAAGGCTTATATAAGGAGGCTTTGTCCAAGGTTGATGGTAAAACAAAGGTAGATCTCACCGAGAAAATCAATCTTTCGGAGTCTATGAATGAGGAGCTTGATAAACTTCGAAATGACACTTCAAATATTAATCACCGGGCTGTTAATAACAATAAGGTTAAGGCCAAGATTTTGGATAAGTTTGTGGATTATGAAAAATTCAACAAGGAAAATCTTATGCACGAGAAGCTCTATAATCTGGTTAAGGGTAAGGTAAAGGGAAATAGTAAGATTACTCTTGAGCAGTATGTACAGGCTTCCGGATTCGATGCAATTATTGCATCCGCAAATAAGAGGCTGAAGCCAATGAGTGACGGGCAGTTCAGGCTTTTAAGAAAAGAAAATCTGTCGGGGACCAGTGATATTCTCGATTTGGAGGTATATGATAATTTCACAGGTAAAACCAGACCTGTCGGAAATATCTCCGGTGGAGAGAGTTTTAAGGCGTCATTAAGCCTCGCGCTTGGACTCTCCGATACCATTTCCCAAAGCTCCGGTGGCATACAGATGGATGCATTGTTTATAGATGAAGGATTCGGAACATTGGATAAAAAATCTATTGAAAATGCAATTGAAGTCCTGATGAACCTGTCGAGCAAAGGCAAGCTTGTGGGCATAATCAGCCACCGTGAGGAACTGATGGACGCCATTGAAGACAAGATAAATGTAACTAAAGAGGCTAAGGGGAGCAGGTTTGAGGTTATTAGTTAACTTTGTGATAAAATGCATTTTTATCTGTGAGAGTTGATATATTGTAATACGGAAAATATTTAAATTCAGCCGCTTGGCTTATTACTGTAGTAATAGGTCAGGCGGTTATTTTTGGGGATGACAAGATTCTTATAAAGAATATGATAAGTAAATTGTAATGGGTTCTGAGGTTTTTTTTATTCGTTGGAGATTGACAAGATTCTTATAAAGAATATGATAAGTAAATTGCAATGAGCTCTAAGGTTTCTTTTATTCGTTGGGGATTGATAAGATGGAACCTGTGTAAAAAAGAAGATGGGGAGTGGGAGTGATAGTATTGTGTGAGCGAGAAACGAAAAGGTTGTACTGAGAGGAAAATTAGAAGATGGTGAGCGAGAAACGAAAAGATTGTACTGAGAGGAAAATTAAAAGATGGTGAGTGAGAAACGAAAAGATTGGGGAATAGGAATTTGTGCAATTTTAACAAAAAAATTAAAAAAATCAAAAAATACTTGAATAATTTGCACAAAAGTGTTATTGTTTTATACGGTGTTGAAAATCGCAGATATTGGGGTTTGCGAGTAACATTTGCACAAGGCAGATTGAATTTGCATAATTAATGTAACATTGGGGGATGTGACATTTTGGATGCGGATATAACTGCAAGGGGCTTGCTGCATTTAATTGAAAAAAGAAACCTTGGTATAGATGCATGTTAATTGGGAAGGATATGCGTTGAGGCCGATGGTTTTGGAAGAGGCATTGGTTTAGATGTATATTAATTGGGAAGGATATGCGTTGAGGCCGATGGTTTTGGAAGAGGCATTGGTTTAGATGTATATTAATTGAGAAGGATATACGTTGAGGCCGGTGGTTTTTGAAGAGGCATTTGCGTGGGTACATCTTTATTGGGAATGATGTGCATGGATGCAGATGGATTTGGAAGAAACATTTGCATAGGTTCATATTGATTGAGAAGGATATGATTGATTCCGAATGTTTTGGACGAAATTACATATAAATTTCTATGTTATGGGCAAGAATAATTTACATGAATCTTGTGTTTATAATTAATTGCTAGTGCGGGTTTACGGCAGTTTTCGGTAAACTATTGTTGGACATTGATTGTGATTTTGAAATTTCAGAAGTGGGTTTATGAAGTTCCGAAAGTAGGTCTATGGAATTGAAGATTTTATGCTTTTAAATAGCTGAAATAGGTTTATGAAATTCCGAATGTAGATTTATGGAATTGATGATTTTATGCTTTTAAATTGCAGAAGTCGGTCTATGAAATTTCAGTTTTTAAATTACAGAAGTCGGTTCGATAGTTTTCGA
>JAILOA010000260.1 GCA_024691065.1 Lachnospiraceae bacterium
AGAATTAGATCCATTTATTTTTACAGGATTTAATCTGATAAATATGAATAACATAAATTATAAAGGTGCAATTTTCGATATGGACGGAACTTTATTGGATTCAATGTATCTTTGGGATATCAATTGTAATAAATATTTAACCGACAGAAATATTGAGCCCGAACCAAATCTTGCACAGGTATTTAAAGAAAAAACTTTAACGGAATCCGCAGCTTACTATCAACAACGGTACAAAATCACAGACAGTATAGAAAAAATATGTGATGACATTAATAATATGATTGAATACTCCTATACTCATGATGTCGAAAAAAAACCCGGAGTTATTGCATTTTTAGAACATCTTAAAAAGAACAATGTAAAGATGTATGTTTGTTCGGCAACAGACTCGGGACTCATGAAAAAAGCCCTAAAATTTGCCGGAATACTAGATTATTTTGAAGGAGTCATCTCAACTCAGGATACAGGCATCTCTAAAAGAGAACCGGATGTCTATGACAGGGCAACCAGTGCTATGGGGCTTACAAGAAAAGATGTTCACATATTCGAAGATTCATACTATGCAATCGAAACCTGTTACAAAGCAGGTTATCATGTGAGTGCTATGGCAGACAGGTCTTCTTTCGAAGACGCAGACAATATCAAGAAAATTGTAGATAATTATGTGAGCTCTTTTGAAGAATTAATATAAGCTTCCATCTCACGATGGACACCCTTGTAATTGGCTGTATCTTTCACATTACAAGGACGGATTAGGGACTATCACCCATTAGAAATGCACTCCACAAGGCTCACCACTATGAAGCGTATTATGTATAATATCCATCTCAAGCTCAAAAAAAAGAATCTCTTAAAAAAGAGATTCTTTTTTTATGTAAATTTCATACCTTCCAAATTTAACCGAATCGGTAATGATTATAATCAATTATTAACCGACTTAACAAATAAAATTTAATATAATCAGATATAATTATTCATAAGCATTCATTTCAGAATGACCATCGTTATCATAATAGAAATATTTATCCATTCTACCCTGAATTGAATCCATCTTGGAATCAGCAACCCATTCTTTTTTCCACTTATACTGATAAGTATATAATACAACATTTATATTATTATAATCAAGAACATCACGTGTAGGCTTTGAACCGCCATAACCGGCAACACCACTGTAGTTCTTAGATACATCGGTAGTCCATGGATTATTCTTCATAAGATCAATCTTAAGACTGATAATATTAACCTGATCACCGTTATCAGGATTGGTTCTGGTAAATGCCCATGATTCAAAAGGAGACTTAAGAGATGTTGCAGGCGGCTTTGAGCCGTTATCATCAAGCATCTGTGTAGCATCTAAACCGATAGAATTGGCAATTACATATAATGGTTGATCTACAAGCCATAAAGACGGACTCTTTGTAGAACCACTCTTACCGATTCTATTTCCTGTAGCTCCGCCATAATCATATTGACTCATAATACGGATACCACCGTAAGGCGACTCTTCTGCACCTGAACCGTTACTGTAACCTATAAGCTTCTGCCATGATTTCATACCATCAGTCGTAAGATTTCCGGAAGCATCCGAATAAGCATCCCAGAACTTATCCAAAACATTCTTGATACCTCTTGAATCAATATAATCAACAGCCGTAGAATGCATCTTACTGATACGAACCTGATCATGTGATACTCTGGTCTTTTCCAAATACGGAATAATCGTAGCAGCACCCACTCCTATAAGAGCAGCCATAACTGCAATTGTAATAATCATCTCAATAAGAGTAAATCCCATCTTACCCTTAATTAATCTCTTCATGTAAACCACCTCTCTTATTGACATAAACCTTGAATGACAAATGTCAAACAATCCTATGCAACAACAATATAAAAATACTTGATTTCATTATAAATTGTATGTAGTCAACTGTCAAGGAATAAATTTATAAAAATTTTACAAAAAATTAATATATGAACGAAATGTAAACGTTCTCATCCCCTCTTATTTTAATCCCCTCTTATATAATATTTATACAAAAAGATTATGCCTGAATTATAGTTCCTGTCTTATTATTCAAAGCCGAAAGCGCCGAACCTATTGAAGAAATGATAGCCCTCTTCTCTCCGGGATTACTTACAAACTTAACAGCTGCCTGAACCTTCGGAAGCATTGACTTTGACCTGAAATGTCCCTCATCAATATACCCTTGCGCCTCTGAAACACTCATAGAATCAAGCTTAATCTCATCATCTGTCTCAAAATTAAGACAAACCTTGTCAACCCCTGTCAGCAACAGCAATGTATCCGCACCTATACACTCAGCGAGACATTCCGCAGCCAAATCCTTCTCAATTACACCACTGGCACCTTTTAGCCTCGTACCCTGCTGTAAAACAGGAATTCCTCCGCCACCGGCGGCTATAACAACCTGATTATCGTTAACCAAAGTATTAATAGCATCCTTTTCATAAATTTCCATAGGGGTAGGTGCCGCAATTATTCTTCTGTAACCGCCCTCAACCGGCTCTACATAATTTCCCTTCTCTTTCTCCTTCTCAGCCTCGGTATAATCCATAACCTTACCGATAAGCTTTGAAGGGTTACCGAAAGCCGGATCAAAAGGATCCACACGTACCTGAGTTACCAAACTTACCACTGAGCGATATATTCCTCTCTCCAAAAGTGCGGCCCTGATTTCATTTTGAAGGTCAAAACCGATATATCCCTGGCTCATGGCAGTACAAATTGAAATCGGAGCAACTGTATTGGAAGGCTCCAACAAGCTATGCTCCCTCATTGCGGAATGTATCATTCCGACCTGTGTACCGTTACTATGTGTAAGAACTACCTTGTATCCGGCTTCGATTACATCTGCAATCGAAGCAGCTGCAGCCTTTACATTCTCTTTTTGCTTTGGAAATGTATTACCAAACGCCTTATGTCCCAGTGCTATAACTATCTTATCATTCATGTTAATATCCCCGTTTCTTTATTTATTTAATTAAATATCTACTTTAACACTCACTATATTTTCAGTTTAATTATGTGCTTCATTGTATATTTAATTATTTGCTGTAAATTGTATTTAAGTATTTATATAACAAAATAAAAGTATTAA
>JAILOA010000274.1 GCA_024691065.1 Lachnospiraceae bacterium
TCAGCTCCAGGTACAATCTTAATACTTGTTTTATTTTTTAATATTTTTTTATATTATTCTTTAAACTTTTCTGATTTATTCAAACATATTAATATAAAATTTTAAAAATGCTTTTATATAATTTACCATATCTCTTCGTTTTTATAAACTCTAAAGCATTTCAGTAAATCTGATTTTTTAAAATAACAAAATTATCCAATTATTTATATAGATTAGTTCCGTCGCTGTCAATTACCACGATAACCGGAAGATCCTCAACATAAAGCTTTCTGATGGCCTCCGTTCCTAAATCATCATAGGCAATTACTTCCGCTTTTTTAATACATTTTGAAAGTAATGCGCCGGCTCCTCCGATTGCAGCGAAGTAAACAGCCTTGTTTTTCTTCATGGAGTTGATTACATTTTCTGTTCTTTTACCCTTACCAATCATTCCTTTAAGCCCCAAGTCCAAAAGATCAGGTGTATATTTATCCATTCTTCCTGAGGTTGTAGGGCCCGCAGAGCCGATAACCTGGCCTTCTCTTGCAGGTGAAGGTCCAAGATAATATATAATATTGTTTTTTATATCAAACGGAAGTTCCTTATTTTCCTTAAGTGCTTCATACATTCTCTTATGCGCTGCATCCCTTGCTGTATAAACCACTCCGGTGATATAAACATAGTCGCCGGCCTTTAAGTCTTCCACCATTTCCTCATTAAGAGGCGTCGTAATATGCTTTTCCATTTTACCCTCGTAATTTGCAATTCAAAATCATAAACTTCTCGTCGAATGACGATTCACATGACAACACATATTTACCGCAATCGGCATACCCGCAATATGTGTGGCATAAGTTTCAATATTTACCGCAAGTGCAGTAGTACTTCCGCCAAGTCCGGCCGGTCCGATGCCGAGTGCATTTATTTTCTCAAGCATCTCTTCCTCCAATTCCTTTATATGAGGGAGCTTGCTGTGCTCATCGGTATTTCTGGTAAGTGCCTTCTTGGAAAGAAGAGCAGCCTTTTCAAATGTACCGCCGATTCCGACACCCACAACAAATGGTGGACAAGCGTTAGGTCCCGCCATACTTACGGTTTCAAGAATCATATTTTTAATGCCTTCGATTCCGTCGGCAGGCTTAAGCATAACAATCCTGCTCATATTTTCGCTTCCGAAACCCTTCGGAGCAATTGTTATGGTAAATTCCTCGCCCGGAACAAATTCATAATGTATAATTCCCGGTGTATTATCCTTTGTATTTTCTCTGATAATAGGATCGCCAACTACGGATTTTCTGAGATAACCCTCGGTATAACCTCTGCGGATACCTTCATTTATGGCATCTTCTATAAATCCGCCTTCGACATGAACATCCTGTCCTATTTTTACAAATACAACTGCCATTCCTGTATCCTGACAAATCGGAATGCTTTCGGTTTTGGCAATTTCCATATTTTCCTCAAGCTGGGAAAGAATCTTCCTGCCAAGCTCATTTTTCTCGGTTTTCTGTGCATTTAAAATCTTATTTTTAATATCACAAGTAAGCTCAAGATTAGCTTCTATGCACATTTCCTTAACATTATTTATAATGTCTTCTGTTTTTATAATTCTCATTTTTATTCCTACATCTTTAAAACTAATCTAATTTTTTTAAATTATATTTTAAATTATCTGTTACCCTGACCTTATATAATTTTAAAATTTATCAAGCCTATTACCGGTCTGTAAAATTCTTTAAAACCATTTTTATTTTCCATATTTTTAAAGAATTTTATTCCGGTACCTCATCCTCTGGCATTTCATCCGGAATTCCATCCGGGAAATCTACCCCAGGAATATCAATGGTTTCTTCTGCTTCCTTCGAATCACCGGTACTTACAACAATCTTATCACGAACCTTTGCTATACCTGCAACAGTATCTACACTTCCGTCTTCCTTCTCAACATTTATAATCTTAACACCGGAAGTAACTCTGCTCATAGTTCTCAGCTCACTCATACTAATCTGAATGATTATACCGCTGTTTGTAATAACAAGAACTTCATTTTCATCATCAACTGCCTTTGCACTAACGATTTCACCGGTCTTTTCAGTGATTCGGTAACATTTAACACCCTTAATATTTCTATTGTGAGTCGGGAATTCTTCCATCTTTGTACGCTTACCCATACCCTTTTCGGTTATAATCAGCATACTGTCACCCTGGGTATCCATCTGCATTGCCACAACCTCATCATCAGCTGCAAGCTTGATACCGTAAACACCCATAGATGCTCTACCGGTCGGACGCACGTCGGTTTCCTTAAACCTTACACACATACCCTTCTTTGTAATCAAAAGAATTTCCTTTTTATTGTTAGTTGATTTAACTTCAATCAACTCATCATCTTCTCTAAGATTAATTGCCTGAATACCCGAACGCCTTATATTTGCGTATTCCTTAAGACTCGTCTTCTTAATAATACCCTTCTTCGTAGCCATAAATAAGAATCTGTCTTCATCAATTTTTCTCATCGGAATAATTGCTGAAATTGTTTCTTCCGGCTGAAGGTTAATCAGGTTAATAATCGCTGTACCCCTTGCAATTCTCGAGGTTTCAGGGATTTCATACGCCTTCAGCTTATATATCCTACCCTTATTTGTAAGGAATAACATATAATGATGCGTCGTTGTCATGATTATATCTTCAATATAATCGTCTTTAATATTCTGAGTTCCCTTAATTCCCTTGCCTCCACGATGCTGAATCTTGAAATTATCTTCAGTCATTCTCTTAATGTAACCTTTATGTGTAAGGGTTATGACTGTATTTTCTCTAGGGATAAGATCCTCATCCTGGAAATCACCATCATCAAAACCAATTGATGTTCTTCTGTCATCGCCGTACTTATCGCGGATTACAATGATTTCCTCTTTAATTACACCAAGAAGTAAATTCTTATCAGCAAGAATAGCTGTCAATTTTTCAATTAATTTCTTAAGCTCTGCATATTCCTGCTCTAACTTTTCACGCTCCAAACCTGTAAGGGCACGAAGACGCATATTAACAATAGCCTGTGACTGTGCATCGGAAAGACCAAATCTCTCCATCAAGCTGTTCTTAGCTATTTCGGTAGTTCTCGAAGCACGGATTATCTTGATTACCTCGTCAATGTTGTCGAGAGCAATAATCAATCCTTCTAATATGTGAGCTCTTTCCTCAGCCTTATTTAACTCATAACGTGTACGTCTTGTAACAACATCCTCCTGATGCTTTATATACAATGTAAGCATCTGCAAAAGATTCATTACGATCGGCTCATTATTATAAAGTGCAAGCATTATTACACCAAATGTATCCTGCATCTGTGTATGCTTGTAAAGCTGATTTAGGATAATATTTGGATTTACGTCCTTTCTAAGTTCGATACAAATACGCATTCCTTCGCGGTTTGTCTCATCTCTCAAATCCGTAATTCCGTCTATTCTCTTTTCTCTGTGAAGCTGGCTTATTTTCTCGATAAGCTTTGCCTTATTTACCATGTAAGGAAGCTCGGTTACAACAATTCTATTCTTACCGTTGTCCATCGGCTCAATATTTGTAATTGCCCTAACCTTAATCTTTCCCCTACCGGTTCTGTAAGCATCATTGATACCTCTGACACCAAGTATTTCGGCACCTGTCGGGAAATCCGGACCTTTAACTATGTCCATTAATTCATCAATTGAGGTATCCCTGTTTTCCTCAACCCTGTTATCTATTATTTTTACTACTGCATCGATTACCTCACGAAGATTATGAGGTGGAATGTTGGTTGCCATTCCTACTGCTATACCTTGAGTTCCATTTACGAGAAGATTTGGATAACGAGATGGTAATACTGTCGGTTCATTTTCCGTCTCATCAAAGTTCGGAGTAAAATCAACAGTTTCTTTATTAATGTCAGCAAGCATTTCCACGGAAATCTTGCTAAGACGTGCCTCGGTATAACGCATCGCAGCAGCTGAGTCACCATCGACGGAACCAAAGTTTCCGTGTCCGTCAACAAGTGGATAACGTGTATTCCACTCCTGAGCAAGATTTACCAATGCACCGTAAATTGAGCTGTCACCATGTGGATGATACTTACCCATGGTATCACCGACGATACGGGCACATTTACGATGTGGCTTGTCAGGTCCATTATTAAGTTCAGACATCGCAAACAATATACGTCTCTGCACCGGCTTCAACCCATCTCTTACATCAGGGAGAGCACGAGATGCAATTACAGACATCGCATAATCGATGTATGAATTTTCCATTTCATTTTTTAGATCTACTTCATTAATTTTATCAAAAATATTCTCGTCCATATCTTCCTCTTTTTATAAATGAATCTCTGGTTTTTCTCGTATCTTAACTACTAATTAACTTTTAAAAATATTTTTTTTAATTCCAAAATTTCTTATAAAAATGTTTTATCCTTCATTTTAAATATCTAAATTCTTTACATACTTGGCGTTCTTCTCAATGAATTCCCTACGAGGTTCAACCTGATCACCCATGAGTACATAGAAAACATCATTAATTGTCATCTCATCATCAGGATTAATCGTAACTCTCTTAAGAATTCTCTTAGCCGGATCCATAGTCGTATCCCAAAGCTGTTCGGCATCCATCTCACCAAGACCCTTATAACGCTGAATCTTATTGTTACCATCTCTACCGATTTCAGTAACAATTTCATTTAATTCATTATCATTATAAGCGTACCAAACCTTTTTATTCTTCTCAATTTTATAAAGCGGAGGCTGAGCCAGATATACATGGCCTGTTTTTATAAGCTCCGGCATAAATCTGTAAAGGAATGTAAGCATAAGTGTTGCAATATGAGCACCGTCCACGTCGGCATCGGTCATAATAATAATCTTATCATAACGAAGCTTTGTAATATCGAAGTCTTCCTCAATACCGGTACCAAATGCAGTAATCATAGCCTGGATTTCAGCATTTCCATAAATATGATCCTTCCTTGCTTTCTCTACATTAAGAATCTTACCTCTAAGTGGAAGGATTGCCTGAGTTGCCCTGTTTCTCGCAGTCTTAGCACTACCACCCGCGGAATCTCCCTCAACTATGTAGATTTCACAATTCTTAGGATCCTTATCACTACAATCCGCAAGCTTGCCCGGAAGTGTGCTTGATTCAAGAGCACTCTTTCTTCTGGTCATTTCCTTAGCTTTTCTCGCAGCCTCTCTCGCAGTCTGAGCTGCAACGGCCTTCTCAATAATAATCTTGCCAACCTGAGGATTCTGCTCAAGGAAAATCTTAAGCTGCTCGGAAAATACCGATTCCACGGCACCTCTCGCCTCGCTGTTACCAAGCTTCTGCTTCGTCTGTCCCTCAAACTGAGGCTCTGCAATCTTAATACTTATAATCGCAGTAAGACCTTCTCTTAAATCTTCACCCGTAAGATTGCCCATCTTTTCGGAAATGTATTTCTTTCCACGACCATAATCATTAAATATCTTTGTAATCGAATTTCTGAAACCGGTCAGATGAGTACCACCCTCCGGAGTCGTTATATTGTTAACATAACTATAGGTATTATCATCATAGGAATCATTGTGCTGGAGAGCGACCTCCACGAAAATCCCATTCTTACTGCCTTCGCAGTAAATTACCTCATCATAAAGAGTCTTCTTGTTCTTATTAATGTATTGCACGTATTCCTTAATTCCGCCTTCATAATGGAACTCGCGTACCTTAGGCTCTTCAAGCCTTTCATCAATAAGTTTGATCCTAATACCCTTTGTAAGGAATGCAGTAACCTGCAATCTCTTTTTCAATATATTATAATCATATTCGGTTTCTTCAAAAATTGTTGCGTCCGGCTTAAAATTAACCTGAGTACCATTCTTCTCGGTAGTTCCGATTTCCCTTAAATCATACATAATCTTTCCACGCTCATAGCGCTGCTCAAAAATCTTACCATTTTGGAAAATCTTAACCTCAAGCCAATCAGACAATGCATTAACTACAGATGCACCAACACCATGAAGTCCACCGGAAACCTTGTATCCTCCACCGCCAAACTTACCGCCGGCATGAAGCTTGGTGAATACAACCTCAACCGCAGGACGTCCGGCCTTATGATTGATTCCGGTTGGAATTCCACGACCATCATCCACTACCTGAATAGAATTGTCCGGCTTAATTGTAACCTCGATATTTTTACAATAACCTGCCAGCGCCTCATCGACAGCATTATCCACAATCTCGTAAACCAAGTGATGAAGTCCGCTGGATGATGTGCTTCCTATGTACATACCGGGTCTCTTTCTAACCGCCTCTAATCCTTCAAGAATCTGAATTTGATCGGCACCATATTCTTCTGTAACTTCAGTATTTTCAACATCAGTAGCCATAATTTACCTCACTATTTTTTATGTAAATGTAACTTACTTCTCAACAGTAACGGTTCCGGATACAACCTTCAAAATCCTGTCTATTTCAAGATTCGAATTTACAAACTCCTCCAGACCGGTACATGTAATCATAGTTTGAATATCCTTAATATTTTCCAACAAATAATTCTGCCTGTTTCTATCAAGCTCCGACAATACATCATCCAAAAGAAGTATTGGCGTATCATTTGTAATCTTCTTCACAAGCTCTATTTCTGCTAGCTTCAAAGCCAGTGCGCAGGTTCGCTGCTGCCCCTGTGAACCGTATTTCTTGAGGTTCACTCCATCATTCATAAACATTATGTCATCACGATGAGGTCCGATGTTAGTAGTCATTGTTCTCAAATCCTTTTCCAATGACTTCTTCATCTCATTTTCATACTCATCAACTATAACATTAGGAATGTACTCAGCGGAAATCTGCTCTAAATTGCCGGTAAGCTTTTTACTTACCTTTTCCAGCAATTCACTGATATGCCTGTTAAAACTCTCTCTTGTGGAGATAATTATCTTACCGTATTCCACAAGCATCTCATCCCAAATATAAAGAGTATCCTTAAGCGAAGGATTATAATAGATCTGCTTCAAAAGCTTATTTCTTTGATTCAGAGCCTTCTTATATTCGGATAAGTTGTGAAAATAAATATTGTCCAACTGGCAAAGCTCCATATCCATAAACCTTCGCCTTTCGTCAGGACCGTTTTTAATGATATTCAAATCCTCCGGAGCAAAGAAAACAACATTTAAGAGTCCCATAAGTTCTCCGGATTTTCTTATCGGAACTCCGTTTATTGCAATTCCCTTTGACTTATTCTTTCGAAGATGCATATCAATTTTCTGATCGATTCCGTTTTTATTTAAAATCAATCTGATATGAGCCTCATCGAAACCTATTCTTATAAGCTCACGGGAATTAACATTCTTATGTGATTTTGTTGTTGCAGATGTAAATATTGATTCCAGTATATTAGTTTTACCCTGGGCATTATTACCATAAATCATATTAATGCCATCATGAAAATCCACCTCTAAACTTTCATAATTTCTGAAATTCTGCAAACTAAGAGATACTATTTTCATTATCAAACCTCATACAATTAAGAAATCCAAGAAATGCTTATTCCTTCTTGGAAACAACTACGGTTTCACCTGCAAATTCAAAGGTATCTCCAACATAAACCTTTTTTCCGCGTCGCAAATCGACCTCACCGTTTACCTTAACTTCACCGTTTAAAATAACATCCTTAGCTTCAACTCCGGAACCAACCAATCCGGCAAGCTTTAACGCCTGGCCAAGTTTGATAAACTCATCTTTAATAAAAATTTCCATAATACAACTTTCCTGTTTTGGTCAATGATATTCTTTAGTCCACTTCGAAACTTCCCCATAACACCTAACCAAAACCAATCTTAAATATAATAACCAAAACTAATCTTTAATTTAATAAACTACAAAAATCAATAAATCATTTGATCAAAAACCTGCTAAAAATCCACAATATACTAACAAAAAGTGGATAAATCAGAAGTTAATCGGAAGAATCAGATAGATATAACTCTTTGACTCATCCCTTATAAAACAAGGAGACTTAGGATTTATGAAGTAAAAATCAATTTCCTCAGAATCAATGTTTTTAAGAGCATCAATCATAAACTTCGGATTGAAACCAATCTTCAAATCATCACCTGTCTTGGTTACATCTATATCTTCATTCATGGAACCAACAGAAGTCTTCATTGAAAAATTGATATGATCATCATAAATATCAAATATAATCGGCTTCTTATCGGATTCACGACGAAGAAGCAAACTTCTGTCTACTGTTTCAAGCATTTCTGCTTTATTGACAGTTACTTTAAGATTATGTGTATCCGTAAGCATCTTATCAACATTATAATAATTACCATCGATAAGTCTTGATAAAACGGTGGTATTATCAAATTTGAAAGTTACATGATTATCACTAAAGTAAATAATTACTCTCTTTTCAATATCATCACTTATGATTTTACTTAATTCTCTCAATGTCTTGCCCGGAATAATAGCTCTTACATCTTTATATTCCTTAACAAGATTATGATTTCTGATTGCAATTCTGTTTCCGTCAAGAGCAACCATTCTAAGGTTATTACCCTTTATTTCAAAAAGCTCACCGGTCATAACCTTTGTATTTTCATTGTCTGATATTGAAAATTCAGTCTGATTAATAATATTTTTTAAATCATAATGAGAAATCTCAATATTCTCATCACCGGAAAAATTAGGAAGAAATACAAATTCATCGGTAGACATAACTGCTATTTCAAATTTTACCTTACCTGATTTTATAAGCATTGTCCTATTCTTAATTCCTGAATCACTGTTTGTATCATCATTTACTTCCATTGTTATTTCATTATTAGGTAATTTCTTTACTATCTCGGAAAACATCCTTGCTTCTACACAAATTTTTCCGCCTTCTATTACATTGGCATCTAATTCGGTTTCAATACCTAATTCCAAATTATTAGATACAAGTCTAACCTTATTATCTTCTGCAACTATAGCAATAAAACTTAATATCTGCATAGTGCTTTTACTTGGAATTGCTCTTAAGGATATACCTATACCACTTGTTAATAATGATTTGTCACATACGATTTTCATAAACTATCTCCATTCGATAAAGCTATGATAATTATCAACATAAATTTTCAATAATTATCCGGATAAAAATTACTAACAAAATTTTGCTTAAAAAATAAATATAATAATATTAAATTATATAATAGTTTTAGTAGTAGAGTGTGTGAATTTGTAAATAAAATTCTAAAACGCTTATTTTATAGTACTTTGAGGCTAATATCTTTTG
>JAILOA010000303.1 GCA_024691065.1 Lachnospiraceae bacterium
GTTCTCGAGTCTTAATGGAACAACCACATTGTGGATATGCATTCCAATCATAACTCCATCGATGTCCATGCCGCCGTCCGCCATTGCCTTGACATTCTCAACCACAATCGGATTCTTGAAATTCTTATAGGCTTCAACAGCAAATGCACCGCCGGCATGTGGCTGGGGCACTACATTTACCTCTTCAAAACCGTACTTCTCGGCAACTTCTGCCTCGATTACAACCGCCCTGTTTAAGTGCTCACAGCACTGGACCGCCATATTCACGCCCCTGTCGCCAAGCTCCCTCGAAAGCACCCTGTATATAGCCTCCGCTGCCTCCTTGCTGGACGCGGTACCCAAATGCTCGCCGATGGTTTCGCTGGACGAACACCCCACTATAAAAAGCGAGCCGGGTTTTAGATTCGCCTTATCGAGAATTTCATTGATCACTACATTTGCATCATCTTCAATTTGTTTAATAATGTCTGACATAATATTTCCTTTCCTAGGTTAAATTTTTTAACCATTAACTATATATTCATAAATATCCTCGCGTACCGGCACATCCAATATCCACTCGATTTCCACCGCAGTTTTATCAGTATTACTCATGATAAATTCTTTCGTATTACCGCTTGCTGTCATGGAACCAAGATAATAAAATTCTTTGGAAATTTTGTCGTCTTTATTTTTTCGTACAAAAAGCTCAACATCTATGCCTCTTTCACGTGCATTCAGAAAGTTCTGGACATCTTCCGATTGCAAACTACGTCCTGATTTTGAAATTGCAATCAGCTTCAGCCTGCTTACAAAATGATCCTTATATTTTGTGGTATCGCTTATGTCATCGGCCTTATCATAGTTTATAAACACAGGAAATGTCTTCGTCTTTTTGTCAAATTTATAACCACCGATATTTAAAGGCACCTCATTGCTCTCCCAGTTTAATAGCCTGCACACATCCTCATATGTATACTTCTTATAAAGCACAAAATTGCTGTCCTTGTAGTTGTTACTATAATCACGCTCATATCGATATTTTGCAAACTCTATAAGTTCTTCGATAATATTTTTGAAATCATCATTGTAAAGCATCGCAGTATAAATAGGTGCTCTGGAATAGTCACCGAATTCATCCTCAACTATAAAAACACAGGATTTATAAGTACTTTTGCTTGAACCTGCCGGGAATTCATTAGTCATTACATTGACTACATTTTTGATAATATCATCAGAGCATTCCTTCTTATATTTGGTCTTTAATTCACTCTTAAATCCCTTAATAATCGATTTTTCATGAGTAAGTAAAACAGATAAAAACTCGATCTCATGAATTCTCTTTCCGCTCGCAAGCTTCTTGGATATAAACTCCACAATCTTTTCCTCCGCATCGGAAAGCCTAACCTTGTAATCTTTTTCATACTTTACCAGGAACTTGTAATAAGACCCCAGCGATTTATTATCAAAAATCCTAAGCACATCCATCTCGCCATATTTATCAAAATCCAAAAGCTTTGGAATTCGGCCCAGCTTAAATTTCAAATTGTTATAATTTTCCTTGATTAGTTTAATGTCACTAAAATTCGCTGTATCAATTGCGGCATAAATCCGCTTTCTGGATATTTCGTCAAAATCTATTGTAGACATTCCCGGAATTACCCGCTCTCCCTCTGTCACATATCTTCGAATGTTGTCTTTGTTGTAGGTACGGTCACCAGAAAGTGCTATCGGAATCATGAAGTTGTTTTTGTAATTTCCGATAAAATCGAGAATTACAACATATTCCTTCCCCTCAGCCTTCCTAAGTCCACGTCCCAACTGCTGCACAAACACAATTGGCGACTGTGTCTCACGAAGTAAAACAACCTGATTTACCTCAACTATATCGACACCTTCATTCAGTATATCCACCGAGAAAATGTAATCTAAGGGCTGCATTTCTTCGGTTGCGTCCTCCTCATTCATGGCAAGACGCTCGAATGCCTTAGCCCTTTCTGTCTCACTATTTTCGCCGCTAAGAGCAATGGTTCTGAATCCCCGCTCATTAAATTTTTCGGAAAGCACTTTACATTCTTTATTCCTACTGCAGAAAATCAGTCCTTTAACTCTTTCTCCGCTAAACCCATAATACTTTGCCTGACTAATTATATGACGTACACGTTCGTCACTTGTAAGCAGGCGGAAATCACCTACTGAAACATTTTCCGGTATCGCAACATTTTGGTTTACTGTTGGTTTGGTTTTTGCTCCAACACCGTCAGTGGTATCCGGTGTGGCTTTTGTGCCGAACCCGTCCGGATTATCCGGTGTGGCTTTTGTGCCGATTCCATTTGCTTTATC
>JAILOA010000307.1 GCA_024691065.1 Lachnospiraceae bacterium
AGAATGGTCGCTATCCATAAACATAAAAATGTAGTTTTACTGTCGGTACTGAATATAAGTGCCATAAAAACAATAGCCGATAAAACCACTGTCATCGAACCATATTTCTTATAATTTTTTCTTTTTGATTTAATCTTTTCAAAATATTCAATTAAATTAAGATATACCTGATGCTCATATGCTTCATCTCTTTTAAATGAATTCCCGGACATATAATTCCTCCTTTTCATTTATTTATTATCTTTTACATCGTTTTAAATTCTTTTTAGTATATCATAAAATCACTAATATTTCATCATATTTTCAAAAAAAGAGGTAGGGAAATCGCCGGAATTCCCCTACCTTGATAAATATTATTATTATAAAATTGTCCGGATTCAAATTAACAAATCATTTTTATTAATAATATAATTATATTTAAAATTTCCCGTACTTTCGGATATCAATACATTTTTATTTCAATCATCAAATTCCCGGTGCAATTGTATACATTGGTGATGAATTTATATCAAATGTATTGTTTTCAATAAATTCCAAAAATTCATTTTCTGTTTTTGAAACTCCGGTTACGATTGTATTAATCATCTCTTCCCTGCTTACTTCGATACATTCCTCTGATGAATCAAAAATATCGGAAACAAGAAGTGTATTTTTATAAAAATCAACCCTGTAACATTCTCCGTCATCGAATTTAAGATTAAATACCTGATTATCGGCATCATCGGATGTATAATCGATTATAATCCCAAGATATTTAAGGAGCTGCTCATTACTCATACTGTAAACCAGGTAGTTTACATTTATACGTTCATTATGATCCTTTCTCTTTCCGATACTTTCAAGGTTACGGAGATTTCTGACTGCCTTAAGATAACCGTTTCTCCAGATGGCCGACTCCGTCTGAAATCCGAGCTGCTCAAGCGCATCGGCGCATAATAGCCTTGCATCCTCATATTCAGGATACATTAAAAGTACATAACCTGTCATTTCCGCAACTATCTGATAATCACCTTTTTCATAATCCTCTTTTGCATTTTCAATAATTTTTTCCTTAGAGCCTACATATTGAATCAATTTCTGCGCAAACTCAATCTCCGTTGAAGGATTTAAATGTATCGGATTCCCGTCATAAAATCCTAAATAGAAATTATAAACCGCCTGTATATTTGTCTCAAAAGTTCCATAATAAGGTCTAAGATACCAAACCTTTTTAAGTCTCTCCGGAATTTTTACATACTTCTTAAGAAGGTCCTTCTTAACCCCTTGCGAAACCAATGAAAGAGTCTGATCATGGATTAGTTTATACATCGAAGCATGATTTAAAAGCACTTCATTTACTGCATCAGGATTTTCCTCGGTATTCCAATGCGGCCACGCATGACCTTGAAAAACCACCTCGGCCTTATCCTTATATTTTAAATATGTATCATATAAAACCTGAGACCAGGCAAGTGAATCACGCACCTTCGCGCCTCTCATGGTATAAAAATTATGAAGGGTTCCTATACAGTTGTCCGCAACCCATAAAGCCTTATACTCATGAAAATAATTCTGCATATTTGAAACTGCTTCGGTCTCACTTGCAATTTGAAAATCTACATTTATTCCGTCAATTTCAATAGTTGTATCTTTTTCGATTTCGATTGTCGGTATATGAAATGAACGTGTACCCGGCACCGTTGACAATCCGCAACCTACAGAAATATTACCTGTCTCATCGTTAGGAACCTCATATCCCATCTGAAACTCGGCCCTGAAGCTCATAGCACGGCCTGCATACATATATTCATCACGTGTTGCGGCAGTAAAGTTTTTCGGAGCATATATGGTAACATCAGGATTATCATCTGTAATTGCTGCAATTCCACCAAAATGATCTCCGTGGGAATGGCTTATAATTACTGCTCTAACCTTATCTAGAATGGTTTCTCCCAAAGTGTCCTCCGTGGCTTTAACCGCAGCCTTCATCCCCTCTACGGTTGAACCTGTATCCAGAACTATCCAGCCTGTTTTACTTCTGATAAAATTTATATTTGCTATGTCAAATCCCCTTACCTGAATTATGTCCTTACCTGTAACGCTAAATACACCACATTCATAAAGCCCTTTACCATTTATCCAAAGGCTTGGATTAATGGTCTCCGGAACATCATTTCTTTTATACATTTCGTAGTTTTTATGACTCCAGATTACATTGCCATTATCATCTTTAATTTCTAATCCTTCATAACTTTTAAGAAGATTTTTTCTTGCAAGATATAATTCTTCATTTTCTGCATTTTGAACATTTATATTTAGACTTTCCGCAATCTTCCTATGTTTTTCCTTCGTAAATGTAGTAGCTTTCTTTGAATTTGACATAATTTTCCTCCACATTTTATAGTTTTGCTTTTTTAGCCTTTATTGGTTCTAACCGGTAATTTCAATCTTTCTAAGAATCTAACAATAGTAACTATTAGTCCCTGTTAAAGATCATAATATATAGGATCATAGCAGAGCCGGACAATCATATGAAAGCCCGGCTCCGATGATTTCATTGATTATTAAGTCTTACAGCGGCTCGCTAAGATTAAATCTTGCAGTCTCACTGATATCGACTGTATTATCCTGAATATATTTTATTTCATCATTTGCATTTCCCTTAATTTCATTAACATCAAGTTGCTTAACTCCCCAAAGGAATAGTTGCTCCTTGGTGATTTCGGCGCTCTTTTCCGGAATAACAGTGTTCGGATAAACAGGATGTGTAAGCACTACGCCTGCATATACCTGAACTATAAAGCTTTCCGTATTATCCTTAGTCTTAACATCAAGTTTAAATCTTACATTCCTTCTGTCATTGGTATGATTATCAAATGTAATGCCGATATATTTAAGAAGCATATCCACTGACATACATTGAAGAAGATCTCTGCCACTTGCAAGCTTCTTTTTCTTCTTATCAACGCCCTCTCTAAGTTCGTAAGCGCCCATGAGATAAGCATTTCTCCAAATACTTGATTCGGAAACATATCCAAGCTGTTCAAATGCATCTGCTACGAGAAGTCTTGCCTCTTCATTGGACGGATCGGTATAAATAACCTGGGTTGCCGCAAAAGCTGCCTTGTTATAATCTCCGTTTTCAAAGTCCACGATTGCCTTTTCGATAATCTTTTCTGCAGGACCTGCATATTCCACAAAAAGCTTAGCCTGCTCAACCTCTGTAAGAGGATCGATATCATTTGGATTTCCATTGTAGAAACCAAGATATTTTGTATATATAGCCCTTACGTTAATAGGGAGTGAACCGTAATAAGGACGGGCATACCAGTTTAATTTAAGTTCTTCCGGTATTGCTACCTTCTTTGCAATTTCCTTTGCAGTAAAGCCCTGATTTGCATAGAGAAGAGTCTGATCGTGCATATACTTGTAAATCGCTGCATTATTCAAAAGATAATCTCTGACCACATTTGGATTTTCAGGAGTATTAAAATGAGGCCAGTTATGCGATTGGAATACCACATCACTCTTATCGGCAAATTCTTCCATTGCCTCAAGAATGTATTCTGCCCATCCACTGGAATCCCTTAACTGTGCACCTCTTATAGGATAAGTGTTGTGAAGGGTTCCGCAGCAGTTCTCGGCCACCCAGAGTGCCCTGTAATCAGCGAAGTAATTGTTCATCTCGGCAGGTGCCTCTGTTCCCGGTGTTATTTGGAATACTACGGTAATGCCGTCGATTACCACAGTCTGATTCTTATCAATGTAATTTGTAGGTGTGATAAATGTTGAAGTCCCCTTAGGCGAATCCAGTCCAAGACCTGTGGAAACTATTCCCTTTGTACCTGCCTGCAAGGAATGTCCAAATTGATAATCAGCTCTTCTACCCATTGCAGTTCCGGCGAATATATTTTCCTTTACACATTCCTCATCAAAACCTGCAGGAACGTAAATCGGTATCTTATTATCCTCAGCCTTTCCAACCTGCCCAGGTGTAACCACACCCTTAACACCACCGAAATGGTCACCGTGTGAATGACTGATGATAATTGCGCTAATCTTATCAATTACAGGCTCGTTCAATGCCTTTTCCAGAAGCTCCAGAGCTGCTCTTGAAGTTTCTGCGGTTGTCATAACATCCTGCACAATCCATCCGCTCTTACCTCTGATAATTGTGAGATTTGCTATATCAAAACCTCTTACCTGATAAATCTTATCCTTTACTACCTCGAATACTCCTGCAAGATAATTACTTTTACCATTAAGCCAAAGGCTTGGATTTACCGTAGCAGGAGCTTCGTCATTTTCAAAGAAATCAAATGCAGGAACGCTCCACACTACATTGCCTTCAGAATCTGTAATTACAGCCTCTTTAGCTGAAAGTACGCACTTTTCCTTAGCAAGTTCATACTCTGAATTTGTGCAGAATTTCTGATTAAGATTCAGATAATCCGCAAATTTTTTATTTCTTTCTATTGAAAATTTTGTTGCCTCTTTTTGTAATTTATTAAAACAGTATTTACACATTTTTTTCACCCCTCTTTATTTTCATGGTTCTATTGAATCTTTTTTCCAATAGCGGACTTTACACTATCTATTTATTTTCAGCTTCATACTCTTCAATTGCCTCATTATAATATGTTTCATCTATAAACTCGTGAGGATCCGGAGCTTCACCAATAAGTCCCTCCTCGACTAAGAAACTGTTTAAAGCATCAAGCTTCTCATAAGTCTGATCTGTAAATCCAGGTGAAAATGAATCGAAAGTTGAATCATAAGCATGCTCTTTTTCAAATATTTCAGGTGTATAGCCGTCTTGTCTGTCAGCCCAAATCTTATAAGCCTCATCAGGATTAGCAATAACTTCTTCCTTACCTCTGAGCATTGCCTTGATAATTGCCTTTACTGCTTCCTTATTAGCTTTGAGAAAGTCTGTTTTACCGATTCCAAAGAACTGTGATGATAATCTGTCTTCACCTGTTGAGTCAGCCACAAGCTTACCTAATCCCAAAGATTCAAGGTAATATGCGATTGATGTAGATGTAATAAGTACATCGGCGTCACCACTGCTTATAAGTGAGTTAGCATCACTAAATGTATTGATCTGCTCGATATCATCTTCCTCAACACCGGCATCCTTTATAATTGAATTAAAATATTGATGGAAAATTGTACCTCTGGCAACAATTGTTTTATGTCCCGGAAGATCCGCAGCAGACTTAATGTCATCAACACCGTCTCTTACAAAGATTCCCATCTGCATCTTGCTGTCATAGGTTGCAAAAATAGTTGTATCTGTTCCGTTTGCCTTACAAACCGTTCCCGGAAGGTCACCATAGAATGCAAGATCAATCTCACCTGCTGCAAATGCTTCGTTTACAGCCGGACCTGCCTGTGCAAATCCGATTATTTCATAATCATAACCTACCTTTTCCAATTCCTCTTTCATATATCCAAGCTCATCTGCAACACCTACAGCGGCGCCGAGTACATTTCCCTGACCGACACATCCGATACGGATTTTCTTTGATTCCTCATCCTTACTTTCCGAAGAACTGCTCTCGGACTCAGCCTTACCGTTACTTCCTGCATTTGCGGAATTTCCGCATCCTGTTAATAATGCTCCTGTTAAAGCGAATGCTGTCATTGTTACTGTTACTTTTTTTAATAAATCCTTCACTAAACTTAAATTTCTCATTTTTTCCTCCATTTTTTAAATAAATATTTTATTTTAAAGTTAAACCTGAATTTGATTTAACTTTTTATGCTTTTTGATTTTTTATTTTATTTCTTGCTTTTTGGGGCTTTTACTTTTTAGCTTTTTAGCTTTTGATTTTTTGCCTTTTATAGTTTATTCATCTTATTTGGCTTTTGTTTGCCTTTTATAGTTTATTCATCTTATTTGGCTTTTTTGCTTTTATAGTTTATTCATCTTATTTGGCTTTTGTTTTTTTGCTTCTATACCTTTTATGTTTTATTTCCTGTTTCTACGCTTTCTTTAATTTTTCCCAAGGTGTAAACATACCGAATATCATACCGATAAGTTTATCCATTAAAACTCCGATAAGTCCGACTACGAGCATACAAACTATTACAACATCAGCTCTCATAAGACTTCTGGCGTCACTCATTCTGTAGCCTATTCCCGAAGTAGCCGCTATAAGCTCCGATGCAACAACAGCCATCCATGAAACTCCCAAACCAAGTCTTAAGCCGACAAGCATCTGCGGAAGTGCATGCGGAAGATAAACCTTTACAAATGTCTGCCATGGATTAAGCTTATAAAGCTTACCAACCTCCAAAAATCCGTCCGGTGTCTGTTCTATACCGCTCTCGGTATTTACCAGGATTGGGAAGAATGCAGCAAGTACAATTATTACTACCTTAGATTCTTCTCCTATTCCGCACCATAAAATAATCAAAGGAATCCATGCAATTATCGGAATCTGCCTTATTACTGTAATTACAGGAAGTAAAAGATCCTTCATGGTTTTGGACATTCCGATTATTGATCCTGCTACTATTCCAAGAATAACAGCCACCAAATATCCCTTAACTACTCTTGAAAGACTTACTAATATATCACTTGTCAATTGTCCGTTTTGGATATTTGTTTTAAATGCAATCCATACCTTACTCATACTCGGTAGGATTCCTTCGGGAACATTTCCGAATCTCACGGCTAAATACCATGAAACTATGATTCCCATAGGTATTATTAAGGCAAGTAATGTCTTTTTAACTGATTTCATTTTTATTATTTTCCTCCTAATAAATTTTCACAAAAAAATCCTTAACTTGCATTTTTCTTATTATTTTTGAAAGTTAATTCTTCTTTGTCTTCATCGGCATTTTTATAAGTCATTTCATTATTCTCTTCACTGAAAAGATAATCGTAAATCTTCTTTTTATAACGGGCGAATTCATCACTGTTTCTTTCTCTTCCTTTATCACTAACTTTGATAATATCCATAATTCTACCCGGGCGGGCACTCATAACCACTATCCTGTTTCCGAGAACTATTGCCTCATCGATATCATGAGTTACCATTACCATGGTCGCCTGTTGTTCTTTCTGGATTCGAAGAATTTCCTTCTGCATCTGAATTCTGGTAAGAGCATCCAGGGCTCCGAATGGCTCATCCAACAAAAGAATAGTAGGATTGTTTGCAAGTCCTCTGGCTATGGCCGCTCTCTGTGACATACCGCCCGACAGCTGTGCAGGATAACTGTTTTCAAATCCTTTAAGTCCAACCATCTCCAAATGCTTTCTGACATTTTCTTCTCTTTCCTTTTTAGGAAGATGTGAAAGACCAAATCCAACATTGTCTTTTATCTTAAGCCAAGGAAGAAGTCTGTGATCCTGAAATACCATTCCGCATTTTGGACCGGGACCTACAACTGCATGTCCGTTTCTTTCAACCACACCATCTTCATAATCAACAAGACCACACATAATTTTTAACAATGTACTCTTACCGCAACCACTATGACCAACTATTGTAATAAACTCACCTTTCTTAATCGAAAGATTTATGTCACTGAGTATATCCATTGGTTTCTTATCTACAATAAATTGTTTGTTGAGATGCTCTACATTGATTATGTAATCTTTTTCTCTTTTCTTTTCAAAACACTCTTTTCCAACTTTAATCGTGTTTGATTTTTCGTTTTGATTTTCTGACTTTTGATTTTCTGACTTTCCATTTAAGGATTCAATCATTTTGTAATTCCTCCATTTTTTTGAAATTATAGTTGAATTAATTTATAAAGATTTCATTTTGATCATTTCGAATTT
The DNA here is from genome assembly GCA_024691065.1 of Lachnospiraceae bacterium. Lineage (GTDB taxonomy): Bacteria > Bacillota > Clostridia > Lachnospirales > Lachnospiraceae > JAEEJA01. The sequence continues at coordinate 7,778 of JAILOA010000307.1, forward strand.
TTTTATATTTCATTTTAATCATTTTGAAATTCTAATAGAATAATTCAACCTGGAAATTTTCATTTTGAAATTCGCCAAATTTGCATCTGCGAACTTACAAGAGCTATTCTATCGACTGTCAACAAAAAATTCAAACCAAACACTTGAAACCGATTTCAAGCCTTATTTTTCGGCATTTTACAAATAATTTCTTTTTTATATTTTCTTCATAACAC
>JAILOA010000313.1 GCA_024691065.1 Lachnospiraceae bacterium
CAATACCGATGCAAATAATGTACTGTAATCAACTTCCAGTTTAGCAACTACATTCAATATTACTCCAAGGGTAGCCATAACTATACCGTAGATTACCCCTTTCCTGTCTCTGTGATGTAGCTCCGAAAATCTGGTTGAAAACAATATTATGAATACAATTACATAAAAGAAAAATAATATGTAAGGATAATACTTCATTACTCCACCAACGGAATCGTAATGATTGTCTTCATTGTACCAGAAAATCACATGTGTCCATTGCGATGAATAGTACAAAGGCGCACTTATTATAATCGGTACCCACAGTAAAAATCTACCTTTTTTTATCATATCAACCATCTGTAAAATGCATACCATTATGATAGGATGCAGTATATATATGGTTGCAGTCAAAAAAGGCCTTGCCAAGGATAATCTTGTAAAGGTCTGCGTCCATTGTTCCAAAGACCAAAGTATGGCCTCTAACAATATCAATAATATTACTATCTTAGTAACTATTACAGTACGTCTTTTAGTATGTACTCCCGCGTCTAGCATTGCCCAAAGCCCCGCGAGCTCGGCAAGCATTATGTAATTAACCGCTATGATTTTCAATGCCTCCATGCATGCCTCCCCTTTCGTAGCGTAAAATCACATATTACATGATTTGTTGTCTTTTTCAATTTTTCAATCTTGTCCATTTTTTAATTTAAATAGTTTTTTATCGGCTTTTCATCTAATTCGGATATAAAAAGCACTATTCAACAACGTTAACTTATCACTATTATAACATTATTTCTATAAATGTAAACATTAGATTTATCTTACTGAAAAAAACACCTAACATAACCATCCCTTTTAATCCGGCAGTTTCCGGCAAGCGCCGGGCAATTTAAAAAGCAATAATTTAGGCTATTTTCGCTCTTATTATTGCTTTTCTGGCTTCCACCTGGACACTGGATTTTTGTAAAGGCAATAATATCAGCCATTTCCGCTCTTATTATTGCTTTTCTGGCTTCCACCTGGACACTGGATTTTTGTAAAAGCAATAATATCAGCCATTTCCGCTCATATTATTGCTTTTCTTGCTTCCGGCAAGTGCCGGGGAATTAAAAAATCACAAAAAACCCCGGAAAGCATGCATTAGCTTGCTTTCCGGGTTTCGTATAACTTCTATTATTTCTAATACATTTTAGATGCAATCCGCTCTTTCCCTTCCTCAACACAGAAAGGAAAATAAGCAATAATTACAGATAATGCGCTCTTATCTCGTCTCCGCTGAGTGGTGAAAGGTAAGCAGGTGCGATGTCAAATACTGTCTTGGCACCCTTTACGCCTTCCTGGTTCATGCGGTAAGCTGCTCTTGAATAAGCCACAAGCACAGCGCCGGTAAACTCAGGGTTTGAATCGAGTGTTAACTTATATTCGATAACATGAGTATTCTTGTTTCCTTCGCCGGTCTTGCCAGTGTAAATAACAGAACCACCGTGTGGAAGTCCGCTATGATCTCTTGCCATCTCTTCCTCACTTATAAAATGTACCGTTGTATCATAATCTGCGAAGTAATTAGGCATGGTCTTGATTGCATTTTCAATGGCTGCCTTATCGGCACCTTCCTCTGCTACCACGAAGCACTCTCTGGTATGCTTATCTCTTGTAGTAAGCTCAGGATTTGCACCGCTTCTAACCTTATCTACGGAAGCCTCTACAGGAATTGTATATTGACGGCAATCCTTTACTCCATCGATTCTTCTGACTGCATCAGAGTGACCCTGGCTAACGCCCTTACCCCAGAATGTATAATCCTTGCCTTCCTGCAAAATAGACATTGCATAAAGTCTGTTTAGTGAGAACATTCCCGGATCCCATCCACATGAAATAATACCGATTTTGCCGGCAGCCTTTGCAGCTGCATCAACATTAGCAAAATGCTCCGGAATCCTTGCATGTGTGTCGAAACTATCGATTACATTGTACTTTGCAGCATACTTTGGTGTCATCTCAGGAAGATCTGTTGCACTACCGCCACAGATTACAAGGACGTCAATGTCATTTTCCATATTGTCCAAAGCACTTGTAGATAACAC
>JAILOA010000322.1 GCA_024691065.1 Lachnospiraceae bacterium
CTTTGGTCATAGATTTATTATTTAAGAATTAAATATAAATTGTAAAGAGGATAAATAAATGAGTGTATATTTTGGAATAAAGAAAAAATCATATGAAACTCATGAAGACAGAATAGGAAATGGTGGAGAAGGGAGTATTTATACACTTGTAAATAATAAAGAACAGGTAGCTAAACTATATAAAGAGCAATATAGGACAAAAAACAGAGAAGAAAAATTGCTTACAATGATTCAATATAATTTGAGTGATGAGCAATTAAAACAGGTTGTTTGGCCACAAGATATTCTTTATGACAACAATCAGTTTGTAGGTTATATTATGCCAATCTTAAAGAATACATCTTCTCTGATAGAAGTGTATAGTTCCTCTTTATTTGATTTAAGGCACAGGATATTGGTAGCATATAATCTATGTATTGCTATAAATACAGTACATAATATGGGACAGGTGTGCGGAGATTTAAATCCATTAAATATTTGTGTAAATCTTGATGAGAATGATAAAGATAATTTGTTTAAGGTAACTCTTATAGATACTGATTCATTCCATATCACGGCAAGTAACAGGACATATCGTTGTGAAGTAGGATTAGGGGACTATCTGGCACCTGAATTACAGAGAAAACTAAAAAATGGAGATAATTTAAAAACTATAGAATTGCCGACATATACAAAGGAAACAGATTTGTTTGCGGTTGCTGTACATATTTTTTATTTATTGATGAATGGTTGTCATCCTTATGCATGTGCAAAGGAAAATAATAGAATGGTGAGCAATATTGATCAATTTGTAGGAACAAATGTCAATCAATCTGTAGTAGCGCCTCAACCTATTGATAATATAGGCGATGGATTTTTTCCTTTTGTTGAAAAAAGAGAAGGCATAACTATACCTATTTATGCACCGGAATTTGAATCACTGCCTTTGAATATAAGAAAATTATTCATCAGAACATTTATTGAAGGATATAGTGAACCTAAAAAGAGAGTTTCTATAGATGAGTGGATAACTGCTCTTTATGGGATAGTAAATAGTATATCCAGGTGTAATTATAATAGTCGTCATTATTATTTTTCACATAATAATCAATGTCCTTTATGTGAAATTGATAAAAATATTAATTCATTTTTTGAAAAAAACGATTTTGGGTCAAGTGTTCCTAATAATAATGATGCAGTATCAGATAACACTGTAGCACCGGATAATAATTCTAATTCGACAAGTGAATCTAATGATGATCAAAATTCACAAGAAGGATTATCATTAGGTTGTGAAATAATTATTCTTGCAATTATATTAATTATTATGACAATATTAATATATAGTTGTACACAGGTTGTAAATGCAGAAAATGTATATGATTATTCCAATGCTGAAGTTATAAAGCAAGATGTGAACTACGATGAAAATGTATATGATATTAATATTGATTTCGAGGAAAATGAATATATAGAAGATGATGTTAACATTGATTTCGAGGAAAGTGAATATAAAGAAGATGATGTCATTTATGTAGTTAATTTAAGATTATAATTTATTCAGATGGGAGTATAATAATGATTACATATGGGTTTTCGATTCAAGGAAAAGGGCATATAGAAAAAGGTGTTGTATGTCAGGATTCGAATATACATGGAAAATTAAAATCGGGATTGTATATAGGGATAGTGGCAGATGGGGTCGGAAGTGCAATTCATTCTGATATAGGTTCTTCTTTAGCTGTAAAATCGTTGTATGAGTTTTGTGATAGTAATTTGAACAAAAATGATAATATAGACAAAATTGAAGAAATATTGGAAAGTGGATATATTTATGCTCAGAAAGAAGTTGAAAAATATGCCCGGAATAATGATGTTACAATTGATACGCTGGATACTACTTTGACTTCGGTAATTTATGATGGGGTTAATGTGGTTTACGGTCATGCCGGAGATGGTGGAATAATTGTACGTAAAAAAGATGGTATTTTGAGAACGATTACAAACAGACAAAAAGGAGCAGATGGTTTTTCAGTCAGACCTTTAAGATCAGGTTCGTTATCCTGGAAATTCGGTTCGGAAAATGATGTCGCTTCGGTGTTATTGGTCACGGATGGTATATTAGATGGTGTTTTTCAGTCGCCTATTGTTAATTTGCCTTCGGATAGGATGGCATTTGTGAGAGGAAATTTTAAACGTGAAAATGTTTATGTTACCATAACCGAATTTTTTATGAATCCTTATTCACTGTATAAGAATAAAAATATTAAAAATCCCAATGAGATAATGAAACATTTTTTGAAGGGTGAATTAAATGAAGAAGATGAAATGACCTTTAATGAATGTATGAAAAATGTTTATAAAAATGTTTTTGATATGGATGTAGTTAATGAAATTATGGAGTCCATAGAAAGATACAACTTTTCTATACATTCAATAATAAATATTACCGATGATAAAAGTGCAGTTTGTTTAATAAATGATAAGATAAAGGTAAAAACCAAGGAAAAAGATTATTATATCGAACCTAATTGGGAAGAAAAAATAGAATTATATAATAAATTATTATATGGGAATAATGTAAGTGTAGCCACAGGTTTATCGGTGGAAAATGATAATGATTTTGAAAATGTATCACCTATGGATGATGGTGAGAATGATAATACATTTCTTTTAGATAAAATGAAACCTGCCGATGAATTGAATAAGAATGACACTAATACCAATGGTATTGATAAAAAAACAGATTATATAAGCACTAATGACAACAGTACTAATGGCGGATATGATAAAATTACTGATTTTGTTAGTGCTAATGGTGACAAGAGTAAAAATGATAATGTTAAAAAGATTAGTGATAATAAAATCAAAAAGAAAGTTTTGTTTATTACAAGTATAATTATAGCGCTTTTAATCATATTTTTTGCTTTTATTGGAAGAATGAATTTTCATAAAATGCTAGAGAAAATAAAAGATTCAAAGAATGTAACGAGTGAGATAAAACCAACAAATGATAATGATATTCAGGAGGATGAGAGTAATAATCAAAAAACAGAAAAGGAATCCAGGAATGCAACCGGAGATTCTTTATCATCAAACAGTAAGGAAACCCCGGTGAATAATAGAAAAAATAATAAACAAAAGAATAAGAAATCCAGGAATGCAACCGGAAAGTCTATATCACACAAAATAAAAGATACTTCGGTGATTGAAAGTTTAAAACAGTAAAAATTAAATCATGCATCTTGACTAGGTCAAGCAAGTAAATATAATATAGTTTCTCATAACTTCCCACCCGGGCCTGTATTTATAGGCTTCGTGTGGGATTTTTTGTTATTTTTTACATTTAATTATAATAATGCTTTAAAAATTTTAAAAAAAAGTGTAAAATGTATCTAATCATTATTTATTTCGATATTGTAAAATAGGACGTAAATTTTTATTTCTTGATTTTTTATGATATTGTATAAATATGTAATGCTAATTAGGTATTATGAACGCAGTATAAAAGTAGGCCTATTTCAGAGGTGGTTGAATAAACTTCCGAAGCAGGATATGGATTGAAACTGTGTTCATTGTCAGGAAGTGAAAGCGGATTAAAGAATTTCCGTGTTAAAAAGATTAATGGGATTTATAATGAAGAGGATTTACTTATGAGTGTATATTTTGGTTTAAAGAAAAAGTCTTACGAGACTAATATTGACAGAATAGGCTGTGGCGGTGAAGGGAGTATATTCACGCTTGTTAATAACGATAAGCAGGTTGCAAAGCTTTATAAGGAGCAGTACAGAACCAAGCAGAGGGAAGAAAAGCTCCGTATGATGGTTCAGTACGATTTGACCGAGGAACAGCTTCAACAGGTTGTTTGGCCTCAGGATGTTCTTTACGATAACAACCAGTTTGTTGGATATATAATGCCGATTCTGGTTAATACATCCTCACTTACAGAGGTGTACAGCTCCAACTCTTTTGATTTAAGGCACAGGGTACTTATAGCGTACCATTTATGCGTTGCGGTTAAAACAGTACATGAGATGGGGCAGGTGTGCGGAGACCTGAATCCGCTGAATATCTGCGTGAACCTTGATGATAATGAAAAAGAAAATATGTTTAAGGTAACTCTTATAGATACAGATTCATATCATATTACATCAGGCGATAAAACATATAGATGTGAGGTTGGACTGGGAGATTTTATAGCCCCTGAATTACAAAAGAAGCTTAGAAACGGTGGAAATTTAATACGTATAGATTTACCGACTTATACAAGAGAAACCGATTTATTCGCGGTAGCAGTTCATATTTTCTATTTGTTGATGAATGGTTGTCATCCTTTTGCATCCGCAAAGGAAACCAACAGAATGCAGAGTAGTATAGCACAGTTTGTTGGAACAAATGCCAATGGATCCGTAGCGGCTCCTCAGTTGATTGATAATATCGGATATGGATATTTTCCGTTTTATGAAAAGAGGGAGGGTGTTTCAACACCTATATACGCACCGGATTTCGATACATTGCCTGAACATATAAGGGATTTGTTTGTGAAAACATTTATAGACGGATATTTTGAACCGACAGAGAGAGCTTCCCTGGATGATTGGATATCGGCACTTTCGGATACCATTAGTTCGATAGTGAGATGTGAGGTTAATGAGAGACATTATTATTTTTCTCATAACCAGGTATGTCCTATGTGTGTAATTGATAATAATATCAGAGAATATTATAAACAGGATCTTGTTGAGGCTGAGGCTCAAAAGGAAAGTAGTAATGTCGAAGAGGAAGAAGAGAGCGGATTTGAATATTTGAAGGAAAAATTGCTTGATATAATCGATTCGATAACGGATATGGTTAATCCTTCGGTATTGGTAATTTTAATCGTTGCAATTATATTGGTGATAATAATTATGATAGTAAAGTAAAAAATGCATTGTGTATGGTTCTTAGGGGTTTTATGTAATAATACATTGTGTATAATCATTGGAACGCTTATGTAATAATGCATTGTGTATAATTTTTGGGACGCTTATATAACAATGAATTATGTAAATCTTTGGGGTTTTGATGTTAATAATGCATTGTGTAAATCTTTGGGATTTTGATGTAATAATGCATAAAAATGGGATTAAGATTGGTGGTTATAATCAATTTATGAATTGAAACATAGGGGAAGAGGTAAAAGTAGAGTTTGATATTGTTTATATTTAGACAGGAGAATAATAATGATAAAGTATGGATTTTCAATTCGGGGAAAATGGCATATTCAAAGCGGCTTAGTATGTCAGGATTTTAGTAAATACGGAAAATTAAAATCCGGTTTGTATATCGGAATAGTGGCTGATGGTGTGGGAAGCGCGGCCCATTCGGATATTGGAGCCTCTATTGCGGTGCAATACTTATACGATTTTTGCGATGAGAATTTAAATAAGGGTGATAATGTAGACATAATAGAAGAGGTATTGAAAAATGGTTACAGCAGTGTTCAGGTAGAAATAGAAAAGTATGCCAAAGAGAATAATATGACACTTGATGAGCTTGATACGACCTTATCTTCGGTAATTTATGACGGCCAGACGGTGATTTATGGTCATGCCGGAGACGGTGGTGTAATCGTTCGTTGCAATGATGGATTGTATAAGCTAGTTACAATCAGGCAAAAAGGTATAGACAGGAGTTCTGTCAGACCCTTACGTTCGGGGGAAGGCTCCTGGAAATTCGGTTATGTGGAAAATGTAGCTTCGGTAGCATTGCTTACGGATGGTATACTTGATGGTGTTGTACAGCCACCTTTGGTAAATATACCGCCGGACAGAATGGCGCTCGCCATGGGAACCTATAAAAAAGATAATGTATATGTAACCATATCGGAATTTTTCATGAACCCGTATTCCGTTTATAAAAACAAGAAAATAAAAAATCCTGATGAGCTTATTGAGAGTTATCTGAAGAGAGAGCTTACAGATGAGGATAAACCTTTGTTTTTGGAATGTATAAAACATGCTTATAAAAACTTTTTTGATACAAAAGAAATACAGGAAATAATCGATTCAACGGAAAAATATTATTTTCCGTTCTGGGCAATAAATAAGGTTGTCGATGATATTAGTGTAGTTTGTTTTATGAATGAAAAGGTCAAGGTAAAACCAAAAGAAAAAGAATATTATATAGAACCGGATTGGAAAGAAAGAATATTTGCATACAATGAATTGCTTTATGGAGACGGTGTCGGGAAAAGCACATCAAATTCCGGCGGAGGTAACAATGCATATGATTTTGATACATTAATAGAAAAATCAGAGGATAATATATATCAAATAATAAAAGAGAAAGAAACTAAAAATGCTAAAGAAGCTGCAGTTAAGGATAAAAAAGCAAAAAATAAAGTGATTGTTAAAAGAGCATTGGTTATTATTTGTGTTCTCTTGATTTTGATAGTTTTAATTCTTCTTGTGACCGGAAAGTTTTAGTTTTTTTTCGGCCCTATAAGGTGGACAAATATTTAATTTTACATATTTGTTTCGAATCTGTATTCGTTTATATATTTATATCATTTGCACGGGTGATTTTAAGTTTTACCAAAAAACAGACAAATATAACCTTTAATTACACAAAGTCAGTATATTATTTGAATATTATGATATTATTTCTTTGTATTAAAGGTGGGAAATTTCTAAAGGTTATTCCGTTGATATAGGGAGTGAGGTTTAATGGATAATTATTAGAAATTTAGGAAGTAGTATTGATGTTTGGACGGGAACTGAATTTTAGCCGGAAGGGAATATATCTCTTCCGGATAAAATGCAGTTTTTTTTGTGAAGTATAGTAAGGATATGGAAGATATAGAAATTCATCCGGTTTTATATTTAACCAGGGTGGATTTTTTTTATTGGATTTATTTCAGTGAGAGAAAAGCTCTGCGAGAGAAACGCTCTACGAGTGATGCATACAGATAATAAAGCTATCTATTTGATTCTGTTTGAAAGATGTCCGCTTTCGCTGACATAAATTTTTCGCCAAGTCTCACGAGAGAGACTTAAAAAATATTAGTTGCTATAAAATTTGAATATAGTAAAAAAGTGGTATATTCATTTGCTTGCACGCAAGGCAATAATCGCTTATAATTAAAAAGTAAGACAGTATTAAAGTCATTGGGTATCATTCAGGATACCCAAGAGGGAACCCCAGTAATTTGATTGCCGGGCAAGTTCTCCGGGAAGATGGTTATGTAAATGAATATATATTTCTTGATTTTTGTAGTAGCAATGTGTTTGATTGCATTTATAGGGATAATCATAGTTTACGGGAACGAAAAAAAGACTGAAAAAGAATTAAAGAGTTTTAGTGACCGTCAGACAGATATGGAAAAGTTGTATTATGGGGATGTTGATATATCCGGGGAGCAGGGAAGATTTTTACATGAATTGGAAAAACGCAGGAAGATTATAGAAGCATATGTTGAAAATCCCGATAAAAGCCTTATAGAGCTTATCTTTGAATATGAACAGAAAAAGGCTTCTGTCCTGGGGGTAGAGCTTGAGATGTTTCACGATAAGAAAAGTGATGAATATGTAAGGCAAATCTCGGAAGAGGCCTATAAAAACAAGGATTATGAGGTGCTTCATGATATAATCAGCTTATGCTTAAACCTGATGGATAATGCATTGGAAGCTACTATGAGGCTTGAAGAAAAATCATCGGATGATAAGGTTTATTTTTGTCTGGGAGAAAACCCTTATACATCAGGCCTTATGATTAATGTTAAAAATCCTGTTTCAGATGAAAATGCAGTGATCAAATTCATCAACAGCCGGGAGAGTTCCAAGAATAACAAGAATATACATGGATATGGACTTAAGGTTATAGATGGTATATTGGAAAAGTATGAGTGTGAGACAGTGAAGCAGGAAGTATCGGACGGAATTTATGATTTCCGGATATTTATACAATTTATGAAGGCTTGAAAATAAGTATATATGGGTGAGTGAGTTTGATTATATCATAAGGACATTAAGGTAAGTATATATGGGTGAGGGTTAAATCGTATTATAAGGACATTAAGGTAAGAATATAAGGGTGAGAGTTAAATCATATCATAAGGGCATTAAGGTAAGTATATAGGGATGAGAGTGTTTAAAAAAATATCTATGTATAATGTAAGATGGAGGGGAAATGTCTAAGGAGAATGTTTTAAATATAGGTATTTGTGATGATCATTCGGATGAAATAGATACGGTAGAATCTGTCATCAGGGAGAATTCCGGTTTTGGAAATGCAGTGATTAAGCGTTTTACACCTTCGGAATTGCTGGTTGATGTCGAGGAAAATTTTTTGAAATGTAACATTATGATAATGGATATTTATTATGATGGCGAGGATTTTAACGGAATTGACCTGGCAAAAAAAATCAATGAATTATATCCGCAGGTGAGAATAATATTTATTTCCGATTTTATAGCTTATGCGGAGAAAGTATATGAGGCAGAGCATACATTTTTCATACAAAAGAAAAACTACCGGGTCTTTTTGGCACGCGCGCTAAAGAAGTGTTTGCTCGAGTTTGAAAGTCTTAAAAATAAAGATGTGATTGAGATAAGTTCCAATCGTATACAGCAATATATAAGGGTTGATGATATTTTGTACATTACGAAGGAAGGCAGAAGAACGATTGTTGTGACAGAGGCTGACAAAATAAATACAATTTCCACGCTTTCTTATTTTGAAAAGCAGGATAAAAGCGGGAAGTTAAGCAGGATTCATGCATCATTTATAGTGAATTTGGATTGTATAAAAATGTTAAAGGATGGGGCGGTGGTCCTGAAGGATGGGACAGAGCTACCGGTGTCGGCGAAGTACTCAAAACGATTCAAAAATATATACGTTAGCTATTGGAATTCACATCTTTGATAATATTTACCTAGCGACGAATTGAACTAACGTTTACACATTTCAAAGAAATATACATCAGCTATTGGAATAACAGGATTTGATTATAAAAAGATTGGAGTGAAAAAATGACATTACCTGAGATAATTACCATTTTCGGAACTACGCTTCCGGTTATTGCATACGTATGCTTATGCATAGATAGAAAATATAATATGGCAGTTACATTTATAGTAACTACTATACTGAGTTTCATAGGTTATGGCTGTATATTTATGGTCGATGCCGACAAGCTTTACTTTTTCCCGTTATATGTGATTTTTTCTACGTCGGAAATGCTTATATGTGTGGTGATTTCAAAGATTCTTGGCATAGATTCCGCATATAAGGTGACTATCAGCGTATTTTTGGTGTTTATGATAACTAATATTTTGTCACAGGTTATGGTATCTATAATTAAGTGCGAGGATGCATCGGTGCAAAAGGTTAACGGGGAACCTATAACACTTAATGCAGCAATTAACTTTATGCTTCTGTATTTGGTTTCGGGCACGATTGCCGCACTTTTGCTACGTCTGTTCAAGAAAAAAATGAACAAGCTTCATACCAATGTTTATAGGGTTACGGGCGGATTGATCCTCGGATTTATGATATTCACAATCCTTTTTAAATATAATTTCCGTGATGAAGATTTGAATTCCGGTAACATTCACTGGAATCCGAGCTTTATCCTTTATGAGCTGTTTTGCGTAGCATTTTTTGCGGCAATTATAATAATTTTCAATGTTGTAGATAAGAAAAATATGCAGAATTCCTATAAGTATCTTCCGGAGGATATATATTTTGAGTATATAAACAGGGACCTGGGAAAAGGAATGACTCTCAGTAAAAAGCTCTCAATCGACGC
>JAILOA010000335.1 GCA_024691065.1 Lachnospiraceae bacterium
AACCTTGGCAAATACCGGACGGATTATATCCTTGTAATTCTCGGCTAATCTCTGCTCGATTTCATCTTCGGCAGGAATAAAATTTAAATCGTTATCATTAATCTTAAAATTCTCATTCTTAAGAATGTATTTTTCAAGCGGGGTTCCCTGCCAGGTTTCGGCATTTCCGAACACCCAATTTATATTAAAATTCTCACGGCTAACGGAAATAATCGTATGTAAATTTTTAAGAACAATCAGGATTCTGTCTTCTGCAACCTCAATGCATGTAATCTTGATCCAGTTGCTACATGTCCTGTATTTATCGCCTATAAGCTTTGCTATACTATACTCGCCCTCCACCTCGCCGGTTTCGGTATTGAAGCTTATTATCCAATCATTTTCATAGCCCTTATCCTTGCTGGTAAGGAAAAACAGATGGTCACCAAAGCTATTAAAAACCTTTCCGAATGGATACTTAAACATAAATGCCCTATATACTCTTCCGAGATAATCAATCTCGAAAAAGTTGCAACAATATCTGCTTCCATTCCCGGAAATGGTATTTGAACTCTGGTCAGGAAGCAGGAAATGCCCGTTTGCAAGCGGAATCATACCTGTCTTAGTGGTCCTGAGTCTAAGTGCATAACGAATATTTAATTCATTATCAATAACGACCGGATTAAATGTCATACCATTTATAAGCAAAAATCTGTAAATGGAACTGTTGTCCATAACTGCGCCTTTAAATAGATCCAACATTCTGTCGGAAGCCTCTCTTGAATATATCGTAAGCGGTCTTCTCTTCACCACTTCACCCGCATCATTTAAAAGCTCAAGATTAAGCTTATTTGTCTTGGCACTGCAAAGCAGAATAACGGGAACCTTATGATCGGTTGTCTTAGCTCCGTTTGCCTCAAATATAACATGTCCATCATCATCAAATATCTGGTAATGGCAGGTGAGGCTCTCCTTCGTCTTAAAAAGAAGCAACGCCGTCTGCAATGAACCTCCATAAGGATTCGGCACTACCAGCAAATGTTTAAAGGAGTACAGGCCCTTTTCCAGGATTTTATCAAATGCATACTCTCTTATCTGGGTACGTAAAACCTTCGGAATCTGCTTTCTGATCGGTGAATGCACGCAAGCTCCTCTCTCTATGCTAAATTCCTTTTGATAAGTTAATTCGAGATTTCTGATATCATCCTCACTATATGTAGTTTTAGTAGGTTTCTTTACATCTATCTTATTTCCAAACAAAGACATAATAATTCCTTTCAAACAAATTCTTTTTTTGTATACCCCTGTCACATTTCCCCAAAAAATATTTTACTAAAGCACAAAAAGGCATTTTTTATTATAAGTGTTTAAGCTGAAAATAGCAATATTTTTCTTTTGGCCGCCTGCCAATAGCGCTGTTTTTCTTTTGGCCCCTTGCTGATAAAGCTGTTTTCTTTTGTCGCCCGTGCAATAGCATGTTTTCTTTTGTCTCCCTGCTGATAACCTGTTTTTCTTTTAAGTTGATATTTATAAGGTATTAGTGTAAAATCAAACGTATGATTGCTTTAATGAAGCTGCAACTTTTAGGAAATGATATTTTAAAATTTTGCTTTTTCTTTAAGCCTATTTATTGAAGTCATAATCATAAGAAAAGGTTAGTTGCTAAACGCTTTATCTTTTTTAATTTAGTTATATTTTTAAATCAATTATCACTTTAGAAAAGGCTAATTTACCGAAATAATTATCATTTATTCAGAGACGCTTTGATTACACCACAAGAAAGGAATGAATTATATGTCTGATAAATCAAATATAAATGAAAATGTAACGAACGACATTCAGGTTATGGAAAATGAGAATCTCGTTGTGAAAGTTTCCGACAAAGGTGCGGAATTGATTTCTGTTTATGATAAGAGCATCGAAAAGGAAAGGATCTGGTGTGCTGATGACAAGGTCTGGAACAGGCACGCCCCACTCCTGTTTCCGTTTGTCGGGAAAATCACTGACGGGCACTACATTTACAAGGATAACGAGTATGAAATGAGTACGCAACACGGCTTTGCAAGGGATATGACATTTACCTGCATCGAAAAAAACGAAACTAAAATTTCCCATAAGCTCGTTTCAAATGCAGAGACAAAAGAAAAATATCCCTTTGATTTTGAATTGATTGTCACACACGAGTTTGACGAAAATAACACGCGCGCCCTCAAAGTTTCCTGGCAGATTATAAATAAGGGCAATGCTGAAATGCTTTATTCCATCGGTGGTCATCCGGGTTTCTCCTGTCCTCTTTATGAAGGCGAAAAACGAAGCGATTATTATGTCAATTTCCCGGGCTTAAGCACTCTTAAATATAAGCTTTTAAATACCCAAAAGGGCTTATTATATGCTGACAAGACATATGAATTGCCACTTACGGAAGATCTCGGCATAAAGGTCAGTGAAGATATGTTTGACAAGGACGCTTTAGTTGTTGACGAGCCTCTTTGTGTGATGCAGATTCTTTCTCCGGACGGCTCGATATTTGTATCCCTCGAATGTGAAGGCTTTACCCATGCAGGAATCTGGTCAAAACCCGAAGGTGAGTTTATCTGCCTCGAACCATGGGTAGGCAGAACAGACAATGATGGTCTTGAAAAATGCATCCTCGAAGAAAAGGCAGGAATCAGGAAGTTGGATGCAAATAAAGAAGAAAACTTCTCATATACAATAACATTTTAACGTAAAAAACACACAGTCATATTATTTTGCATAAAAATGTTCATTAAGAGATTTTAAAAAGAAAGGTAATATTAAATGAGTAAAATTAAATTAGGAGAATTCCAGGAATTAAATGTAGTGAAAATGCTGGACTTCGGTGCATATCTTTGTCCACCGGATGACAAAAATGAAAGAGTTCTTCTTCCAAAAAAGGAACTTCCAAAAGGCACAAAGGTAGATGATACCATCAAAGTATTTGTATATAAGGATTCCGAGGACCGCCTGATAGCAACCACCGAGGTTCCTCTAATCGAATTAAATGAGGTAGAACGTCTCAGGGTAAAGGAAGTCACAAAGATCGGTGCATTTCTCGAATGGGGACTCCCAAAGGATTTACTGCTCCCATATCATGAGCAAATCTACAAAGTTAAAGAAGGCGACTGCGTACTGGTCTCCCTCTATATAGACAAATCCGATCGCCTCTGCGCAACCATGCATGTTTACGACTATCTCCTCAGCAAATCCGCCTACATAGAGGGTGATGAGGTCAGCGGTCGTGTATATGAAATAAGTGAAAACTTCGGTGTATTCGTTGCTGTAGATGACAAATATTCCGCTCTCATCCCTAAAAAAGATGTATTTGAGGATTATAAAATCAATCAGCCTGTGAATGCCCGTGTAGCAAAGGTCTTGGATGACGGTCGCCTGACACTTAGCACCAAACGTAAAATCAGTGAACAGATGTCTCTCGATGCAGAGCAGATTCACAAGAAACTTCAGGCGACCCCAAATAACTTCCTCCCGTACAACGATAAAAGCTCGCCGGATGATATAAAGGCTGAATTTAAGATGAGCAAGGCCGCATTCAAACGCGCAATAGGGAATCTTTACAAAATGAAGCTCATTCAAATTAAAGAGGATGGGATATATTTGAATTAACTTGACGGCCGGTATTCATCCTGAAGTTGTTGCTTCTGAATACTCAGCCATAATTTGATAAAAGTATCCTATAACAAAACAAGATCCACACCATATTTATATGTTGTGGATCTTTATTTTGTAAAGATTTATTAGAATAAAAATATTATATATTTTTTTACTTCTCTATGAAGTCTCCGAACTTTCTATATCTGTCATATCTCTTCTTCAGAAGTCTTCTGACATTTAAAGATTGGAGTCTTGGAAGTGCTTCCGCAAGCGCCTCCTTAATCTGATCTGTTGTGAAATCAAGGTCATTCTCAAGTCCTTCTTCGCTCTCTGTAAATACCTTTTCACAGACATCCTTCTTAGCGAGCTCCTTAGCATTCATCTTCATAAGCTCTGCTGCTTCAGCGGCACGGGACGCATCTCTCCAAAGAATACTTGCAAATCCCTCAGGAGAAAGTACCGAGAATAAACCATGTTCAAGCATCCAAACTTCATCACTTACGGATAAAGCAAGGGCTCCGCCGGAACCACCCTCACCTGTGAAGATACTAATGATAGGTGTCTTTAAACGTGACATTTCCATAAGGTTTCTGGCAATAGCCTCACCCTGTCCTCTTTCCTCGGCACCTACACCCGGATAAGCACCTGCAGTACATATAAATGTAATAACCGGACGCTTAAACTTCTCAGCCTGCTTCATAAGACGAAGAGCTTTTCTGTATCCGTCAGGACTTGGCTGTCCGAAATTATAAGCCATATTTTCCTCAAGAGTGTGACCCTTCTGAATACCTATAACTGTAACAGGAATCCCCTGAAATGAAGCGATACCACCGATTATTGCCTTATCATCGGCAAAATATCTGTCTCCGTGAAATTCCAAAAAATTATCAAATAACTTATCTATAAAATCCTTTGTTGTCGGTCTGGTTGCTTTTCTTGCAATCTTTACCGATTCCATTGCTTCTGTCATGAGAATTATCTCCCTTCATTTTTTGTTGACCAATTAACGTATAATCTATCAATGCTTCAATATCAGATTTTTAAAAGCCGAAAATTCTTTGTTATCCCTGCTCTATTATCTTAAAACCCGGATATCCGTATTATATCAGCCTTTAAAATACAAATATACATTATCCCTGTTTTTTATGTAATTCCAGGATAATTGCAAGCTCTGTTTTAAGATTTTCACGTTTAATAATTCTATCAACAAAACCATGCTCAAGCTGGAACTCTGAACGTTGGAAGCCCTGAGGTAAATCCTGATTGATTGTTGCCTTTATAACTCGCTGTCCCGCAAAACCAATAAGTGCCTTAGGCTCAGCTATAATAATATCTCCGAGCATTGCAAAACTTGCCGTTACACCACCTGTTGTAGGATCGGTGATAACCGTAATGTAAAGCAAACCGGCATCATCATGACGCGCAACTGCTTCCGAAACCTTAGCCATCTGCATAAGAGAAATAATACCTTCCTGCATTCTGGCACCACCTGATACAGTAAATACAATTATCGGAAGCTCAGCATTTGTAGCCCTTTCAAAAGCTCTGGTAATTTTCTCACCGACTACGCTACCCATACTACCCATCATAAAATGGCTGTCCATAATTGCAATTGCAGTAGGATTACCATCAATTGTACATTTACCGGTTACAACAGCTTCTCTGATACCTGATTTTTCCTGAGCAGTTTTAATAACCTCATCATAATCAGGATAACCCATTGGATCAGCTGTCGAAAGACCTGCATCCCACTCTTCGAAAGAACCCGGATCACATGTAATCTTAATTCTTTCAGCAGGTGTCATTCTGAAATGATTTCCACAATTAGGACAAATCTTAAATTCTGTAATATCCTTCTTGTAAACAAGGTTCATACATTTCTTACATTTTACCCAGTTGTCATCAGGAATAGCAGGGCCTCTTTTCTTTTTCTTGATAAAAGAAGATTTCTCTTTTCCCTTTGGATGCTCCATATAATCTAAATACGGAGAAGTTCTTTTCTTCTTTTTCTTCTTTTTCTGTGCCTGCTGAACCGGCTCCTGCTTTGCCGGCACCAACCTGTTTTTAATTTCGTTTAAGTTTGGTAATTTCATGGTAATTCTCCTCATGAATTTCATATTGCTTTGCCACTTCATTTGATGTAAATGTAGCGATTATAATTAAATGTTTTCTTATATTGGTCATTCCGAATCACAGCACCGTTCCCGGTTAAATACTTATTTCCGGGCTTTTCAAATCACAGCACCGTTCCCGGTTAAATACTTATTTTCCGGGCTTCCAAAAAATAATTTCAGAACCCGGTATTTTTTATTCTCCGATTATAAAAATAAAATCAGCTGTACATGCAAGCTCGTCGCCGACATAAGCATTTCCATGTCCCATGCCTACATTTCTCTTAAGCTTATCAATTTCAACCTCAAGTCTCAATGTATCACCAGGTGTTACCTTTCTCTTGAACTTTACATTGTTAAGGCCGCCGAAATAAGCTGTACGTCCTTTAAATTCTTCCTTTGATAAGATTGAAACCGCGCCTGCCTGAGCCATTGACTCTACAATCAATACGCCCGGCATAACAGGTTCACCCGGAAAATGTCCCACGAAGAACGGTTCGTTCATCGATACATTTTTAAGTGCCACAGCTTTCTCGCCCGGAACCATATCAATGATTCTATCAATAAGTAAAAACGGCGGTCTGTGTGGAATTATATCCATTATTTGTTTAATATCAAGTTCCATTTTTTTACTCCATTTTTTACAAATTATCGAAATTTCACAAAATCCTATAATCGCATTTTAAAATGTATTACTCTGTAAATTTCTTCACGCAGATAACTGCATTGTGTCCACCGAAACCGAAGGAATTTGAAAGTGCATATTCGCATTCCTGCTCGATTCCCTTATTAGGAATATAATCAAGATCACATTTTGGATCCGGTGTCTCATAATTAATTGTCGGTGGAAGGAAACCTTCTTCACAAGCCTTAACTGCAACGATTGCCTCAACAGCACCTGCAGCACCAAGCATATGTCCTGTCATAGACTTTGTGGAACTTACCTTTACATTCTTGGCATATTCGCCAAATGCAGTATGAATAGCCATTGATTCACCTTCATCATTTGCATGTGTAGAAGTTCCGTGTGCATTGATATATCCTACCTGTGAAGGCTCAATTCCTGCCTCTTCCATAGCAAGTTCCATAGCACGTGCAGCACCTGCACCATCAGGAAGTGGAGCTGTTAAATGATAAGCATCCTCTGTTGAACCGTATCCAACGATTTCTCCGAGAATCTTAGCCCCTCTCTTCTTAGCATGCTCATATTCCTCAAGTACCAATACACCGGCACCATCAGCCATTACGAAACCATCACGGTTTGCGTCGAATGGACGGCAAGCTGTCTTAGGATCATCGGAATTTGTAAGAGCTGTAAGATTTACAAAACCTGCCATACCAAGCTTACAAATAGAGCTTTCCGCACCACCTGCAAGGACTACATCGCTGTAACCATGCTTAATCTCACGGAATGCATCGCCAACGGAATGTGTTCCCGATGAACAAGCTGTGGTAATATTCTTACAAACACCCATCATCTTATATCTCATTGCTATACTTGCTGAAGCAATATTTGAAATAATCATCGGAATAAAGAAAGGAGATACTCTCTTAGGTCCCTTTTCAAAACAAGCCTGTGCCTGCTTTTCAATTGTCGGAAAACCGCCGATACCTGAGCTTACGATAACACCGACTCTGTAAGGATCTTCCTTTTCCATATCCAGTCCGCTTTCCTCAACTGCCTGAACTGCAGCTGCAACAGCATATACTGTAAATTGATCCATTCTCTTTAATTCTTTTTTATCAAAATATTTCTCAGCATCAAAATCCTTGATTTCGCCTGCAACATTGCACTTAAGATCCGATGCGTCAAATTTCTTTATGAAATCAATTCCGCTGACACCATTTTTAATGTTGTTCCATGTGTCTTCAACATTGTTTCCTACAGGAGTTACCGCTCCCATACCTGTTACTACAACTCTTCTACTCATATTACCTCTTTTCTGTAAGTCATTTACTAATAATACTATCGTGCGATTTATTCGTGGCTAACTAACACTTTAAATGCAGAGTCCTCCGCATACATTCACTACCTGTCCTGTTATATATCCATGTTTTGCCAAAAATACCGCGGCCTCGGCAACATCCTCAGGCTGTCCTGCCTTATTCATCGGGATTGTAGCAAAAATCTTTTCTTTTTGTTCATCTGTAAGTACATTTGTCATATCAGTCTCAATAAATCCGGGAGCGATTGCATTAACCGTGATTCCCCTGCTTGCAAGCTCCTTCGCTGCAGACTTTGTAAGACCGATTACACCGGCTTTGCTGGCAGCATAATTTGCCTGACCCGCATTACCCGTAACTCCGACTACGGAAGCGATATTTACGATGCTTCCCGACTTCTGCTTAAGCATAACCTTTGAAGCATGCTTAATCATATTAAATGTACCCTTTAAATTAGTATTTATAACGCTGTCGAACTCCTCTTCCTTCATTCCCAAAAGAAGATTATCCCTTGTAATACCTGCGTTGTTTACCAAAACATCCACAGTACCGAATTCCTTCTTAGCGCTCTGTATAAAATCTTTTGCGAAATTAAAATCACTGACATCCCCCTGGAGACTCAAAACCTGAGCTCCAAGCTTTTCACACTCGGCAACTGTTGCCTCGGGAACATTGCTGTGATAATTGATAACAATGTTATATCCCTCTTTTGCAAATGCAATCGCAATTGCCTTACCTATTCCTCTTGCTGCACCTGTAATAACAGCAGTTTTCTTATCTGACATCTTTACCTCTTTCATGTTCTTGGAATGTAAACCGTAGTTGAGAATTTAAACAAATTTATAATAATCAAATCACAATATTTTATCATGTTTGAAATTAAAACCTCAGTTTCAAACATCACATTTAAATAATTATGAAAGCTTATCGAGAGCTTTATTTAATGTGCTTACATCCTCAATATTCATTATATTCACACCCTTAAGTGTTCTCTTTACGAAACCTGTAAGTGCTTTACCGGGTCCTAATTCAATAAATGTATCGGCGCCCGCTGCATTCATATTTCTTACTATATCCTCCCACTTAACAGGACTGATAACCTGCTTTGTAAGTGTAGGAACTATATCCTCCTTAGATGCAATCACTTCTGCATTAAGGTTTGTATATACAGGAATCTTCATATCATTAAAATCAATCTTCAAAAGCTCTTCATGAAGCTTATCCGAAGCGCTTTGTAAAAGTTCTGTATGGAATGGTCCGCTAACCTTTAACTTAACAGCCATCTTAGCGCCTTTTTCCTTTAATTTTGCGGCTGCTTCATCTGCTGCAGCAGCTTCACCGGCGATAGCAATCTGACCCGGACAATTGTAGTTTGCGGCAATAACATATCCCTTACCGGAATCCATCACGTCCTTGCAAACCTCTTCAACAACTTCTCTATCTAATCCAATAATGGCATACATAGCACCCTGACCTGCAGGAACTGCCTCTGCCATGAACTTTCCTCTTTTTCTTACCAATGCAACAGCATCTTCAAAACTAAGTGCACCACCTGCCACGAGAGCACTGTACTCTCCGAGGCTAAGTCCTGCAGTCATAGATGCGCGAATACCCTGTTCTTTCAAAACCTTCATCGCTGCAATACTCATTGTAAGAATCGCCGGCTGAGCATATTCTGTATTTCCCAACTTTTCCTCGTCATTAAAACAAATATCCTTGATTGAAAAGCCTAATACTTCATCTGCCTTATCAAACACTTCCTTGGCCACGCTATAGTTATCATATAATTCTTTACCCATTCCGGCATACTGAGCACCTTGCCCACTAAACATAAAAACAGTCTTCATGACGCACCTCTTTTCTTGTAAAATTAATACTCCCCCTAAAACACGAATAAGCCGGTACGTCTATGCAACTCTCTTCTTAATGCTTTAAAAAGAAGAGTCACATATACGCCCAGCCTTTTTTAACAAGTCATTATTTGTTCTTTTCAACAAAATCAACGATATCCTGAACTGTAACGATTGCGTTAGGATCTTCAACAGATACATCGAACTCATCCTCAATATCATTAATAATCTGGAAAAGATCAAGTGAATCAGCGTCAAGATCTTCCTTTACATCTGTTTCAAGAGTGATTTCGCTTTCATCCTTACCTGTCTGTTCAGCGATGATTTCTCTGATTTTCTCAAAAATTTCTTCCATTGTTATAACCTCCTAAAAATAAATGATAATATTGCCATTACAAAACGGCAGAAATATCAGCAAACAATAGTTTACATTAAAATACTGTTTGTGTAAACACCAAATTTCAAAAATTAATTATATTTCTATAAGCATTGTTCCCCAGGCAAGACCGCCGCCAAAACCTGAAATAACAATCTTATCACCCTTCTCGAGAAGTCCCTTACTCTTCATTTCCTCTAAAGCTATAGGGATACTTGCCGAAGAAGTATTACCGTATCTGTCTATATTTAAATAGAATTTATCCAAATCAACTTTTAGTTTCTTTGCAACCACTTCGATAATTCTGGTATTTGCCTGATGAGGTACGAAATATTTAATTTCGTCCTTCGATACATTTGCCTTTTCCAATACATTATTAATGCTTTCCTTGAGCTTTGAGGTAGCAAATTTAAATACCTCCCTGCCGTCCATAAATACATATGTATCGGCCTCTGTAAGTGGTTTGGCATTGTTAAATGCATTGTTTATAGGCATGTGTCCGTTGCCGAGAACCTCCCAGCCGGAACCCTTTGCACCAAGTTCCTCGCAAAGAACACCTGTATTTTCCTCTGTTCTTTCCAAAAGCACTCCGCCGGCTCCGTCACCGAAAAGCACGCAGGTAGAACGATCTTCCCAGTTTGCAAATTTGGAAATAACCTCTGTTGCAAGAACCATTACATTCTTATAAGTACCTGCCTTTATGAATTTTTCGGCAACGCTCATTGCAAATACAAAACCCGCGCAAGCCGCCGAAACATCGAGACAAGCAGCATTTACCGCTCCTATATTATTTTGAACCATACAAGCTATATTTGGTGTAAGATAATCCGGTGAACATGTTGAGAGCAAAATCATTTCGATATCCTCCGGAGCCTTACCTGACATTTCAAGAATCTGCTTTGCAGCCCCTGTAGCAAGGTCTGTACCGGTTTCATCGGTAACAATTCTTCTTGCCTTGATACCTGTTCTCTGCGAAATCCACTCATCACTGGTATCAACAATCTTCTCTAAATCAAAGTTTGTTACCTCAAGCTTTGGAACGCAGGCCCCAAATGCCGTAATTTTTGCATTGTACATTGGAATTTCTCCTTTTCATTGTTTTCAAAATATATTCTTTCCATAGGCTTTATTGCCAATGAATTTTTTCAAAATCTGCCACTTCTTTACTATGTTTTACGAAAGTATATTTTACTGCAAATATAAAAACTCACCGCTCCCCATATTAAACGATAAATAGTTCTAAATCAAGCAAAATATTACTTATGCCATACTTTTTCATTGCAATTATAAATGTAACCGCCTATTTTTAGTATGTTGACAAGCCTTTGCTTTCTCCGTCAAAAACTTTTTTCCGAATAAAAATATTTTCATAATTAATTACTATAATTACAAAAGAAAAGTTATATTTTAACCGGCACAACTGATTTTTAGGCACT
This sequence comes from Lachnospiraceae bacterium, assembly GCA_024691065.1. Taxonomy (GTDB): domain Bacteria; phylum Bacillota; class Clostridia; order Lachnospirales; family Lachnospiraceae; genus JAEEJA01. Next base: position 11,327 of record JAILOA010000335.1, read on the forward strand.
GACGTCCTACACTCTCCTGCCGCAAAGGCAGATAAAATATATATTATAAACACCTGCTTCCTGAAGTACATTTGCACAGGCCTCCACAGTACTTCCGGTTGTAAATATATCATCGATTATAATTACATTTTCCGGTGCTTCCATCTCCCAATCCACGGAAAATGCAGACATCATATTTTTAATTCTCTCCTGCCTGCCTAATTCCTTCTGTCTGCCTGTCTTTTTGCTTCTTAAAAGATAATCCTTTAATGTCGGAATTCCGGTTATTTTAGAAAGCTCCTCACTTATAAGAAGAGCCTGATTATAACCCCTCTCAAGTTCCCTGCTCTTATGAATAGGAACCGGTATGAAGCAATCGGGACGGATATGATTAATCCAATCACCGAGCCTGTCATTTATTATCCTCGCATATTCAGAAGCATATTCCTGTCTTCCGTGGTATTTAAAATTAGAAATAGACTCCTTCATACGACTGTCATACAAGAGCACCGACCTTCCCTGTTTGTAGGGCTTTTTAACGCCTTCACAGTCAGGACAATACTCTTTCTCGTTATCTATCGGCCTTCCGCATCTCATACAGACAGGCTCTTCTATAAATCTAAGCCTCTCCCGACACTCACTGCACATCCCGCGCTGCCCGACCTTTAGGACGTCATCGCAAAGAATGCACCTCGGCGGGTAGATTACATTTAAGGCTGAATCAATCATCCCAGAAATCATCTTCAATATCTTCTAATTCTTTAATCCTTTCATCCAAACTCGAATATCTCTTCTGAACATCAACTGTATCAATCATTCTATTTACGATATTTTCGCTGCCGATTAGGACGACACATTTTCTGGCCCTTGTTACCGCAGTATATAAAATGTTGCGATTAAACAGCTGTCTCGGTCCGGATAACAAAGGAATGATTACTGCCGGATACTCGCTACCCTGCGATTTATGGATGGTTGTGACATATGCAAGAGTGATATCCTCCATCTGTGCAAACTCAATTTCAACCTCCTTGGAACCGTCGAACAGGATTGTAACGCTTTCCATATCCTTATTAATGCGCTTTATGATTCCTAAATCTCCGTTAAATACACCGAGCCCCTCCTCGATTGTATATCCTCTTTTATTCTTCACCCTCCATTCGAGCTTATAATTATTCCTGATCTGCATCACCTTGTCATTTTCCCTGTAGGTAACGCCTCTGAATTCATATTCCTTCTTACGCCCGGATGGTGGATTCATATATTGCTGCAGGATTTTATTCAAATTATCCACGCCCAAATCCCCTTTACGCATAGGCGAAAGGACCTGCACATCATAAGGCTTAGCATTTACATATTTGGGAATATTTTCCGTACAAAGCTTGGTAAGTACGCCGATTATACTGGCGGAATTATCACGCCTCATAAGGAAGAAATCCTTACTTTTATTGTCAAAAACAGGCTTCTCTCCATTGTTTATTTTATGGGCATTTACAATTATGTCACTTAAACTTGCCTGTCTGAATATTCTTTTTAATTTTACTACATCGCAAAAATCAGCTTTAATCAAATCCTTCAAGACACTTCCCGGTCCCACACTCGGAAGCTGATTCTCGTCTCCCACAAGGATCAGTCTCATTCCGGGAACCATCGCCTTAAGTAAAGAATTAAATAAAAATATATCAACCATCGACATTTCATCGATTATTACAACATCGGCCTCTAACGGGGTAAGCTCATTTCTTCCGAATTTAAATAATGCATCCTCTTCATCCGGATTTGCATTTATTTCCAAAAGCCTGTGAATAGTCTGGGCTTCATAACCGGATGCCTCAGCCATTCTCTTTGCCGCACGTCCTGTAGGAGCTGCAAGGACGACATCCAACCCCTCTTCCTTAAGTATCTCAATAATAGTATTGATGGTTGTGGTCTTACCTGTACCCGGTCCACCTGTGATAATTGCGACGCCGTTTTTTACGGCTTGAATAACCGAATGTCTCTGAATTTCATCCAATGTAATATTTAATTTTCGTTCTGTTTTTTGAATCTGCTTTTGAAGAGCGGTTTCATTTATTTCATAAGAAGTATTTAATGCACCTACCATCTGTGCACAATTTTTTTCCGTATAATATACCTGAGTCAGATATACTCTTTTCTCTTCACCCTCTCCGTTTAAAACCACTTCTTTTTCAAATCCGAGCTGCACCAGCGAATTTTCCACAAGCTCAGCCGGTACCTGAAGCATCAAGGCTACTTTCTCAACAAATTGGTTGAAAGGATAATAGCAATTTCCTTCGTTTAAAACCGAATTAAGTACATATAGAATTCCTGATTTAATACGGTATTCGGAGGTCATATCCAAACCTATTTGAGACGCAATTGTATCCGCAGTTTTAAAACCCACGCCACGAATATCATCTGCTATTCTATATGGGTTCTTTGAAATCACATCATACATTTTTTCGCCATATTGTTTATAAATTTTAACGGAAAGGTTCATTGGAATATTATATTTTTGAAGATAGACAAGAGCTTTTCTAAGCTGTCTTTTTTCAGAAAATTGCATAGAAATATCTCTCGCTTTTTTTTCACTGATACCCTTTACCTCCGCCAATTTTTCGGGAGTATTATCAATAATATCAAAGGTATCTTTGCCGAATTTTTTGACAATTCTGGCAGCGAGAGCTTCACCGATTCCCTTTATTGCACCGGAACCTAAATATTTCTCAATAGCTATTGCAGTTGTAGGTTCCATTTCCTCATAGGAATCAACGCTTACCTGCTCACCATATTGACGGTGAACAGTTACACGTCCGTTTATTTTTAGAAATTGTCCTTCAGAGATGGAAGTCATAATGCCGGTACAGGCCACTTCCTCACCGGTTGACTCCTCTGAAACGTAAAATACAGTATAACCGTTTTCATCATTATGAAAAACGATTTTTTCAACATATCCTTCCAGCTGAATTGTATCCATAATATTTGTAAACCGAAATCCTTACTCTTCATCCCTATTTTCGCTCAGGAACTCAACATACATACCTGTTCCGATAGCAACGGCTGTCATTGGATCCTCAGCTGTCATTGTATTGATACCGGTCTTTTCGGAGATAAGCTCCTCAAGTCCGTAAAGTAAACTACCGCCACCTGTAAGCACGATACCTCTGTCGGAAATATCTGCCGCAAGTTCAGGAGGAGTCTGCTCTAATACGGTATGTACGGCTTCAACTATCTGAGAAGTAGCCTCTGCCAATGCTTCAAGAGTTTCTTCACTGGTAATCTCTATAGTCTTTGGAAGACCGGTTACAAGGTTACGTCCTCTTACATCCAAGGTTACAACCTCAGGTCTTCTATATGCAGAACCAATCTTAATCTTGATTTCTTCTGCTGTTCTCTCACCTATTAAAAGGTTGTGAGTTTTTCTCATATAACGAACGATTGCATCATCAAAATCATCACCTGCAATCTTAATGGATGTACTTACAACAGTTCCGCCGAGTGAAATAACCGCTACGTCTGTTGTACCACCACCTATATCTACAATCATATTACCGCAAGGCTTTGAAATATCGATTCCCGCACCGATAGCAGCCGCAACGGGCTCTTCAATAATTGCAACTTCACGTGCACCTGCCTCATAAGTAGCCTGCTCAACAGCCATCTTTTCAACCTCTGTAGCCGCACTAGGGATACAAACGCTGATTCTAGGCTTTCTGAATCTATTACGTCCGCAAGCTTTCTGTATAAAGTAACGAAGCATTTTCTCGGTTACGGTATAATCCGAAATTACACCCTGACGAAGTGGTCTTACTGCCACAATATTACCCGGTGTACGTCCGAGCATCAAACGTGCATCATCACCGATTGCCTTAATTTTATTAGTATCGCGGTCAAATGCAACTACTGAAGGTTCACGCAATACAACACCCTTTCCCTTTATATATACGAGTACATTCGCTGTACCAAGATCAATTCCGATATCACTGCTAACCATTTTTCTTCCTCTTTCTTACATATTCATATAGCGGACATTCATAATCCGCATCTCTTCTTACTTGACTTCCTGTTTTATTACTTAGCTTATTATAAAGCTTCCTGCTTAACTTGTTTCCAATCTCATTATTTAGCTTCCTGCCTGACTTGTTGCTAAGCTCATTATTTAGCTTCCTGCCTGGCTGATTACATAGCATTATGCTTAGCTTATCGCTTAGTTTCTGCATAGCTTCCTGCCTGACTTTATGCTTACACCCTGCATTTAATATCTAAATACGTCCCCAAAATAAGCTCACCCAAAAAAGTGCGCTCGGATTCATTGTACACCCCAAATCATCTTATGTCAATTATTTTAAATTGAACCGTATTATTATAATCATTAAAATCAGGTGCATACATAATATCCACCGAAACCCCTTCAAATCCCGGTAATACAAGCGATTCCCAGGCTTGCTCATTGTACTTTGAAACAATAGCAGGCTTGGTTAATACATCTACATTAAAGTCCACTGCATTGTAGGTTTGACCTTCATCCTCAATAATGAATCTACCCACTTTATTTTCTTTTCCGCAAAGGAAAACCCTCTTTATAAGAACATTTCGTTTCACAAATTTAGCCGAATCATTTTCCGCACCGAACGGTTCCATAAGTGCCAGTTCATCCACAAGCTGCTTTGTAGCATCCTTTAGGGGAACCTCGGCATCAAAATATACCTTTTCCACGAAGTCATCCTCAGTTAAATTTGCATTTGCCTCCAATGCCGCATAAATCTCTTCAAGCTTGTCCTTTTCAAATGAGAATCCGGCCGCAAGCGCATGTCCGCCATACTCTGAAAGCAAATCTTTTATCTGATTAAGTCCCTTCTGCATATGATATGCCGGTATACTTCTTCCCGAAGCCTTTACAATTCCTTCCCGTCCCTTGGCATCAACCGCAACCATAACAGGATGGAAATACTTTTCCCTAAGGCGTCCGGCAACTATTCCTGCCACCGCCTCACTTAAATCCGGCACATAAACCAATAAAATCTTTTTTTCGAGAAGATTATTTTCTTCAATATATTCAATGGCTGCATCCACGCCCTGCTCTGTAATGGTTTTCCTGTTTTCATTTAAATCAACAAGATAAGCGGCAAGTTCATGCGCCTTACTCTCATCCTCTTCAAGCATTAACTCGAGAGATTTTTCGGCACTTTCAAGCCTGCCCGCAGCATTTATACAAGGTCCGATTCTAAATCCGAAATCATAACCTCCTATTTGCTTTTTAAAATTACATAATTTAATCAACTCATTAAGCCCGACAATACTACATTTCCCATTAATGTATTTGAGGCCGTATCTGACTATCACACGATTCTCGCCCTTCAAAGGAACCACATCGCAAACTGTCGCAATTGCCGCAGGAATCATAAGCTGCACAAGCATCGGATTGTATTTTTTATCATGATTACATAAAAGCTGAATCAATCTGTAACAAATACCTGCTCCGCACATATCCTTGAATGGATAAGCGCATTCACTCTGCTTTGGATCAACCGTAAGGTCCGCCGGTACCTTTATCTCACCGTTTTCATCGGTAGGCACCTCATGGTGGTCGGTCACTATTACATCGAGCCCGATTTTCTTGGCATGCTCAATCGCAGAAACCGCTGAAATACCGTTATCACAGGTCATAAGTATATCCGCACCGAATTCCTTCGCCTCATCTGCCATATAATCGCGGATACCGTAGCCGTCCTTCTCACGGTGTGGCAACCTGTATCCCACCTCATGGCCCAGTGTTCTAAGCCCTTTTACCAATATATATGTGGACATCACACCGTCTACATCGTAATCTCCGACAACGAAAATTTTACAATTTTTCTTTGAATTAAGAAGCTTTACGGCACCCTCCATATCCTTCATAAGAAAAGCGTCCTTAAGCTTCACTTTCTCAGGATACAGGTACTCATCCATCTCATTCAGATTTTTAAATTTTCTGTTTACAAGAACCTTTGCAAATGCCTCTGACACATTATATCTTTTAGTTATAATAGAAACATCGAAAGGTACATTTTTAAAAAACCATTTTTTCATATTTTTTCCTTTGCATTATGCTGCCTGCCGGCTTTTTCTTTAATTTTCTGCCGGCTATCCAATAGCTTACGCCTTATGCATTAAGCCCTGCACACAAATGAGCACCATTCGCCGTCCTCATTGCATATAATATCTTTGAAATCATTCTTAATAAGCGCTTCCCTTACATCTTCTTTTCTCTCCACTAGAATTCCTGATGTTATAAATGTAGCGCCCTCCTTCATAAATTCCTTTATAATATCGCATAAAGGAATTATTACATCTGCAAGTATATTTGCTACAACAATATCATATTTTTCGGAAAGCATTGCAAGCTTCTCCCTATCCTTCTTTTTAAAGATATCACCTGCCGCAGTTTCGTATTTTCCGGAAAATGTATTGTTAAGTTCTATATTTTCATTTACATTATCAATTGCTCCGGTGTCAATATCTATCATTGAAACCTTCTTTGCACCCATAAGAAGTGCGGTAATTCCAAGGATTCCGCTACCGCAACCAACATCAAGTAAGTGAACATCACTGCTCTTCGGTGAACCTGTATTTCCACGACTTTCAGAACCGCCCAAAGCATTGGTGTTTTCACTGTTTTCCGAGCCATCCAAAACACCGGCATTTCCACTTTTTCCCGGTTCAGCCCGCACACCGGCATTTTCGCTGTTTTCCATATCAGATTTTCCGGTTTGACCCTTATCACTAT
>JAILOA010000225.1 GCA_024691065.1 Lachnospiraceae bacterium
TCTGACTTGGGTAAGGGAATTATTTTGTATTCATTCATTGCTCTTTACATCCTTTATTCTGTAATAATCTTCCGCATCTATTCCGATCTGAACAAAATCCTTTGCCTTGGCAAATTTGTTGTTCAAAAGCACTACCGTCTCGACGATAGTTGGTTTTGTCAACATTTGCTTAACAAAAACACAGGGTCTGTCCCCGTGGTTTTTTATTTCGCTACATATTTATATCATCTCAAAATGTCTCATGGCATCAAAAAGAACACCACAAGTTCCTTACAATATCAGTTATTTTTTGCAAGTTTATTTAAAAATCGTGCATATCTTTCAGGTTGTCTTGAAATAAATCCGCAATGGCCAAGTTCGCCCGGACTACTATACTTTGCGTACGGATAATACTTTTTTACGTTTTTATACGACTTAAAGGCCGGTTCATTTTTTGACCATATAAAGATATACTTCTTCTGTTCTTTTATCGGTACTGACGGATAATCAAATGTATAACAGGCATCACTCTCATTATTAATCGATTCGTCAGACATATATGGTGCTGCATCAGCAAGTCCTTTTATGAACCATTTATACGGAGAAATATCCCCATGTATCATCCACTGTACCATTCGGTTATTTGAAAACCGCTCTATTATTTCTTCTAAAGACCCGTATTGTGCCTGATGCACCATACTTCTGAATTTGAACCGCATAACCAAACGAAACCATTTAGGAAAGTGAAAAAATGGTCCTCCATCAAACAGATATTTATCCACTTGAATATTCGTTTTAATTAACAGTGCTGCCAAAGTAAGGGCGACCTCCGCACCCATAGATGCCCCTTGAATCAGCGCAATATGTTGTATATTCTCTTTCTTTAAGTATTCAATAATTTTCTTCGCCTGCTCTAATCTTGTTGTAAATATTCCCCCACCTTCGTGATGTCCGTCATATGTAGGAAGAATGATATAATATTTATCAGATATCATTTCTGCTATATGACTTAATCCTGCTCCGGTAGAAAAAGAACCATTTAACATAATAATTACCGGATTCTTTCTGTCACCTATGGTCTCAAAAATCATTGTTTTCCTCCATTCTCGTCAGTTCTTCGTCTATAATATGCATCAAGCCTATTATATTATCACGGCTTTTATCATCTATTCCTTCGAAGAATGCACTCAACCTACTATTCATTGCATTGTGAAGTTTTTTATGTTCCTCATACGCAACTAACCCTTTCTTTGTAAGGGAGATATAAACCTCATTTATTCCACTTCCTACAGACTTATCAATTAGCCCTTTCCCATAAAGCTTTGAAACGGTCTGTGAGATACCACCTTTTGTAATTCCAAGATTCATAGCTAGTTTAGTAGTAGTAACATCATTATTATCTCCGATTGCCTCTATAACATGAATTTCTGATGGATAAAGTAATACATCTACTCCGTAGTAGTGAGCCTTCTTATTGAGGTTATTATATTTGTTTATCAATCGCATTCCTACTTGAAGAATCTCGTTTTCCATACAACTCTCCTGTTGTTTAGTTTCTAAACAACATTATAATTCAATTGTAATCAAATTGCAATATTTATTCAGAACTCGTATATACATTTCTCCAGATACCTTGAGAAGTATTGTTCCATTCCCGACAGCGACATATCTGCTGTTCCCTATCCCAAAACCATATCGCCTCCGATGAGCGCCAGAAGTGAAGCAAAAATACCGATTTTAAACAGATGTGCGATTCTGTCCCAATCCGGAACCCTGTATTTTTCGTTCAATTCCTTCATAACATATTTTCCTCTTTTCTACCGTTTATTTGCCGCACTATATGTTTTATAAATCAGTTCGGAAAAAATAAAGCAGAGAAAACTGCCAAGCAACATAATCCATATAAGCAGCAGATTTCTTTCGCCTATACAATATCCATATATTCATCCAAGTACACTTACTGTCATCCCAAGAACGCCGCCGAGAACAAGTGCTCCAAATCCCCTTAAAAGCCGTACTTTAGGAAGTATTCTGTCAAGCTTTGCAACTCTTTCGGAAACAAGTTCCGCTATTCCGATTATCATGAAAATTGCCGGTATTACTGCGATTATCATGATCACGAACAACCCCCATGAAGAAATGAAATCCGGTTTTACAACAAAGCATCTCGCAAGACATACTATGTAAATAATCCACCCCACGTTGCCCGGAATGTCATAGACCATCCA
>JAILOA010000226.1 GCA_024691065.1 Lachnospiraceae bacterium
AGTAATCCCTTAACCTCGAATGTGATAGCATTAAGAGGGACGGGAAGCTTACAATCGGAAATTGGGGCGTCCCTGTATTCATAAGGATGATGTAGATTAAATAATGTCTGCTTTAATGTGTAGTATTCTAAAGTTTACAGATGGTATTTACAAAATTACGAAACGGAGAAAAAAAGCTATGAAAAGAAGGTTCACAAGGGGTTTAGCAGTATTAATGGCAATTGTTTTTTGTTTAACAAGTGTTTTTGCGGGGAAAAACATCTCCCTGGCTGCAAAAAAAGATGTTAAGTTGGCAAAGAAAAAGATTACTTTGAAGGTCGGTAAGAAGAAGGCAATCAAGGTAAAGGCAGGCAAAGGTATTAAGATTAAGTCAAAGAAGTTTAAGGCTTCGAACAAAAAGGTAAAGGTTAACAAAAAGGGAAAAGTTAAGGCTTTAAAGGCCGGTAAGGCAGTAGTTAAATGTACTGTAAAATATCAGAAAAAAGTTAATGGAAGTTATAAGACATTTAAAAAGGTTTTAAAATGTAAGATTGTAATAAAAAAGAAGGGTAGCGATTCTTCGGATGTACCTTCGGCAACTTCAACTGCTTCAAGTGCAGCAGTAGCATCAGCGGCAGCTACAAGCTCTGCGAATGGCGCTAACGCAGCAAGTTCAGCTAAGCCGGGTGCAGTAACAGCAGTGCCGGGAGCTACAGGAGCTGCAGATGCAAGCGCAAATCCGGGAGCAACCGGTTCTGCAGATGCAAATTCAAGTGCAAATCCGGCAGAAACAAGCGCTGCAGATGAAGATTCGGATGTAACGGTAGCACCTGGCGAAAGTGATGATGATACAGAAACCAGTGCAAAGCCAAGCGAGACAAGCACTGCAGATGAAGATTCGGATGTAACGGTAGCACCTGGCGAAAGTGATGATACAGAAACCAGTGCAGAGCCAAGTGAGACAAGCGCTTCAGATGAAGATTCGGATGTAACGGTAGCACCGGGCGAGAGCAATGATGATACAGAAACCAGTGCAGAGCCAAAAGAAACAAGCGCTGCAGACACGGATACAAGTGCAGAGCCTACTGAAACAAGTGATGCAGAGAAAAGCGCAGAACCTGATGATGCCAGTACTGCAGAACCTTCAGAGACAAGTGATGCAGATGAAACTGCAGAGCCTGAAGAGACTGATCCTGCAACCACGGAAACACCTGATGAAGAAGATGAAACACTTGAGAATTTCACGGACTTAACTGCTTCGGAAATTACTTCAGAGATGGGAACAGGCTTTAATATCGGTAACACACTTGAGGCTATGGATTTATATAACTTGAATGTAAGTGAATCATTATGGGGTGCACAGACAGTTACAGAAGATACATTTAAGCATATTAAGGAATTGGGCTTTGACAGTGTAAGAATTCCTGTAAGCTATGGTAACACCATTCAGTCGGATTATTCCATTTCCGCGACCAGATTAGACAGAGTAAAGCAGTTTGTTGATTGGGCTCTTGAGTATGATCTCTATACAGTAATTAATATTCACCATGATGGAGCATCAGATAATACCGATTATAAGAACTTCCTTCAGATATGCAAGATTTCGGATGCTGATGATGAGGATGATGCAGTTTATACTACATTTAAGGGTGTTTGGAATACATTGGCAGAGACCTTTAAGGATTATGATGAGCATCTTCTGTTTGAAGGAATGAATGAAGTTTACGAGAATGGAAATGCATATAAATACGATTCTACAACCAAGTCTGAGATGACTAAGATTAACAATCTGAATCAGATGTTTGTAGATACGGTACGTGCAACCGGAAGCAATAACAGTAAGCGTTGGCTTATCGTTCCTACTAAGAATACGGACAGAAATTATGCATTAAATAATTCCGATTTTAAGATGCCTAACGATACAAACAGTAGTGCAAGATTAATGCTTTCGATACATTTTTATGAGGATATGGATGCAACTGCAGCAGTTGATAATTCATCGGTTACTACAAGTTTTGATTCTTTGAAGGAAAAGTATATCGACGAAGGATATCCTGTTTTCATGGGCGAGTACGGTTCAAGTGCTGTAAATAGCGGTACATTTAATTCGAATGACAGTGATGCCGGTGTATTTTATGAGGTATTCAACTTCCTGGCAAAGAAATATGGCATAATTCCTATGGCTTGGGAAATTGGAGCCGGAACCGGTCAGTTTGTGGACAGAAGCGGAGCAACTACCAAGGATGTAAC
>JAILOA010000354.1 GCA_024691065.1 Lachnospiraceae bacterium
GTTTCCTTCATCATCAAAAAGTGCACTTCCCTTTAAATCAACAGTATAATTAATACCATCTATAACATAATAGTTATCCAATACTGTTTGTAAATCATATTCAAATAAATTATAAACCTTAACCGCCTGTGGGCTGGCAGGTACCGTTGTCTCAGACGGAACTTCCGTCTCGGTAGCATCGGTTTCTTCCGGCTCTGCCTCTTCCGTTGCACTTGGTGATGCTGTCTCAACAGCTTCTTTGGTGCTAGGAACAGCACTTTCGGTAGCTACCGCCGCACCTGATGCTGTATCTTCGGGAACATTTACCGCTCCCGATGTTGCATCCTCAGACTCTTTATCAGGATTTTCTACCGCTCCCGATGTTGCATCCTCAGACTCTTTATCAGGATCTTTTACCGCTCCCGATGTTGCATCCTCAGACTCTTTATCAGGATCTTCTGCTTCTCCCGTGGTTGCATCTTCAACCGAAGACTTTGTGCCGGCACTTGTATCAGTCTCTTCCAAAACTTCTGAATCTTCATTTTCAGCCTTTAAAATGTTTTCAACAACCGCAGGTGCATTTAAAACCGTTGAACTGACTAATTCGGATACTTCCGCAGGAACACTTAAAACTGTTATATTACCACCTGCATCTTCAATAGAGTCCTTCAATACTTCATTATCGGAATTAACATCCGTAGAATCCGGAGCTTTACTCTCCTGGGCATCTTCGGCCTTCCGGGCATCCTCGGCCTTTTCCGCCGAATCATCAGGTTTATCTGTTTCCTTTACCTCTTCGTCTAAAACCACTTTATCATAAACCTCTTCGGTATCATATAAAGAAGCTGTCCACTCTAATATATTTATAAGATCTTCACCTGTAACCTTATATAAATGTAATCCCCTCTTAGGATTTATGATTTTATTTAAATCACTTACATAAACTTCATCCTCTATACCGGCGGATAAACCATATTTTTCGGAAACCCTTCCCAAAGAAACTACAGGAACATTAGCCAGGGTTGGGTCGGTTATATTGACATATTCCAAAGCATAGCTGGTTTTAATATCATTTCCAAGCTGCATTAATGAACTATCCTTCAAAAATACTGAATAATTTTCAAATTCATTATCGGCCTTAATATCTGATAATATTTCAGATAAAGTGTCCGGATTCGGACTTTCATCCACTGCCGACCCGGTTGAAACATCGGTAGAATTCAATGTTTCCGCTGTTTCTACGGCCGAAACATTTTTAGGAATTGATATCCCAAAAACTGTTGTCACCGCTAAACTAAATGCTACTATTTTGCTAATTTTACTTCTGTTTATCATACAAATTCACTCTTCCTAAAAACAACCACTCCCGACTGATTACTCAGTCGGGATGGCATTATTCATTATTTGATTAATTTTTTTCGGGTAACAAAACCCCTGTGTCTTCTCTCACAAAAATCACATATCGTATTCATCCGGTCCGTATTTTGTTATATCTATAACATACTGGAAGCGCTTTGCAAGGGCCGGTGTAATTCTAAAGAATTTATCCAATGCATCGCCTTCGTCGGATAATACAACAACAAAATCTCCTTCGTATTCATCCATGATCTTAAATATTTCATTTATGGTTGTAAACATAAGCCTTGAAGCACCCGTTACAAGTAAACATGCACCTTTAAGCTGCGATTTAACCGTTGAAACATCTAATTTGTTGAGCTGTGTCGAACTGATTTGAGCAATCCTTGTTGAAGATATAAAATTCTTTTCATTCATAATCCTTATAATCTTCTTGGTAATGCCAAGGACTCTCTTGTCTCCGTCACCCACAAGGATGTAATGGGTAGGTTCACGCTCACCCTTAATTAGAGTAAGCATATCCCTAATACTCTTGTGCAACGCCTTTGTTGTCGGAAGCTCGGTTTCCGGTAAGGTTCCATTGGTTCCCGTTCCCACAATTTGTTGCGTGTCAGCCATTCTGGCATTAGTTGTTTGCTGAATCTTAGGTTTAGAATATGTGGATGATTTCAATTGAGGCATAACCTGCTTTGTCTCCGGAACATCAGGTTCCGGCATGATTTTATCAAGCTTCTCCTGCTTTTCCTTTTCTTCTTTGGTTAACTCTCTGACAGCATCATTTGCAGCTCCCGCTTCACTCGCAGGCTCTTCACTGCTTACACTGCCTGAACCCTCATCTAAACTGATTTCACTCATTCCCATAGGAATTTCGGTATTCTCTTCTTTTGCAGGTTCACTCTTATCGCTAAGCATATCCTCTTCAGCGGAACTTACTATTCCGGCATCTATTCCGGCTTGTCTGAGAACCTGTTGAACATTACCTGCAAGTTCTAATGTATTGTCGGCAATGGTTAAGTTATTAACTGCTTCAACAGCACTGCTGACATCCGGTTCAACAACCTCCGGAACTACATTTTCCAAATCTTTTACTTCAGGGGCACTATCTTTTTCGCTTACTGATGAATTAGAATTATCTTCACTTTCAATATCATCACTTTCATCATTGTAAGGACTGCTTTTTTCAATAGCTTCCGCTACATTCTTTGCAGCTAAAGTTGCAACAGAACTTGTATTATCAGCTGCCTCTGCCGTAGCTTCGGTCTTAACCTCTGCTACCTTCACTGCATCTGCAACTTTCTCTGTAACCTTCTCTACATTTGCAGCTGCCTCTGCTACCGGACTTTCAGCTGCTAAAACAGTATCAACCGCTTTAACACCGACTGCCTCTGCTGTAGTTTCAGCCTTAATCTCAACCGCCTCTGCTGTAGTTTCGGTCTTAACCTCTGCTACCTTCACTGCATCTGCGGCTTTCTCTGTAACCTTCTCTACATTTGCAGCCACCTCTGCTACCGGACTTTCAACTGCAACAACCGGTTCAACAGTCTTTTCAACTGTAGCCTCTGCCGTTTTTATAATCTCATCTTTCATACCGGTCATCTCACGCATCTTCTCGTCAGATAACGGTTTAACAACATCCTGAAGATTATCTTTTCCTTCGTCTGTAAGCAGCTTGTCTGTATCTATTTCAAGCTGACCACTCTTCTCAGCTTCTATAATTGCACTAATAGCCTCGGAAAGATCCTGGGTTATCCCTGTTCCCGATTGAGAATCTCTAATAAACTTCTCCTGTTGTTCGATGGTAAATGTAGGCAAAGGTTTCTCTTCCGCCGCACTCTTTACCTGATCCTCTTCCGAAGCTACACCGGCTGTATCTTTCGAAACTACAGGCGCTACAGGCGGTACTTCACTTGATGCCACAGGCGCTGGCGCTACAGGCGGCACTTCACTTGATGCCACAGGAATATCATTCTGATGAATGACTGAATCAACTATAGCTCCGATTACATCCTCATCATCGGATGAATAATCTATTACTTCCCGGCCATCTTCTTGATAATCCCCTGTGCCTTGGGAACCATCGGCATAGCCTTCGTTATAGGAGTCGAAAGCTTGTCCACCGTATTCAAAATCACCTTGACCAGCTTGAACAGCCCCTTGCATATTTTCATTATAACCGCCGTCACCTTGGAAGTCTTCTTCATAAACTTCTTCATCGAAGTTCGTAAAGAGCTCCTCTTTATAACCGCCGGTTTCCCAGTCCGTTTCTTCATAGTCATCGAAACCATGCCACGAACCTTTATCTTGACTGTTTTGTTCTTCTTGATGATAACCGTTGATTTGATCCCAGGTAAATGTATCGTCTTCTTCATCGGAAGGCGGATTAACGAGGATTTTCTGGTTGTTATAGTTGTATTCTTCATAATTACCTTCACCATAACCTTCCTGTATAGCAGAATTATCACCATACTGCTCTGTCATAAATGAGCTTCCATCCTCAGACATTCCGTAATCATCACCGGCCCCCATATCATAACCCATGGACTGGTTCATCATAGCCCCGTCGGACGTTGAATCAGATTGCATATTCATCATATCTCCACCGGTCATCTGACCTGCAGACATCTGATTCATATCATAATTCGTATCCATAGACGCAAAACTTGCATCAGGGCTGGCAGGAACAGCACCTGCGTTATTTTCGGACTTGATAGGAGTTTCACTGCTCAATTCTGTCTTCTCCGGAATATCCACAACTTCTTTACTGCTCAGAACCTCAGGTATCTCACCGTTCTTCCTTGCTTCCTCGTAAGCCTTAACTTCCTTGTCAAGAATCTCATCGTATATATATCCTTCTTCTGCATCAGCAATAAGAAATGCCTCTTTATCCTCTTTAAGTCTTCTCTTCTTCTCCCTCTCTTCGAGACGCTGTCTCTTAAGTATCTTAGGATCAAGCGGAGGAATTGTTCCGGTATCCAACGGATTTGGCGGTTCCTCCTTGATTGTATAATCTTTATCATGGAATTCCTCAGTGCTGTTACTTACCTCCAGATAAGCCATAAGCACTCTGGCGCGTTCAACTATCTCACCGCTTCCAAACCAGGTGACAATCTTTTCACATTCTTTTTTACTATCTTCCTTACGACCTGCCATCTGATAAAGTTTTGCAAGCTCATAAGCCCATTCTTCCATATACTCGATACTATTCAAATCCTCAAGAATCGAAATCAAGTTGTCATAGGAAGACCCCTTGGCCTTATCAATTCTGTAATGCAAAATAAGATTATCCCTCTGGCTCTTGGAAGATTTGTTGAATTTAACAAAATATTGCGAAGCCGATTCGAAATCCTTTTGCTTTATACAAATGTAGATCAATTGCTGTAAATAAGTTCTCAGGCGCTCTTTTTCGTAAAGCCTGTCATATAACTCTCTGGCATCATCATACTGTTCGGTTTTTGCATAAGTAATTGCGCAATTCTTCATATCCGCAACAGACTTAATGGCTTTAGGATTAACATCCTTAAGCAAACCGGAAGCCTTATTAAAGAGTCGCTGTTCAACAAGCTCCTTTATTTGAGCTAATCTAACCTGATCATCTCTTCTTCCCATATAACTTTTCCCCATTTCTATGTTATTTTCACGAACGCTGTAAACCAATACACCTTCTGCCTTTCAGGCCCATATCTCATAATCAAATCCCATACCAAATGTCACTTATAATTTCATACCCGAGATACAAAAAAAGGCGTCTCAAAAGACGCCAAGAGGCGCATAAATCTCCATTACACCTCCATTATACTTGATTTTTATAATAAATTCAATTAAAATAAGCTAAAATAAGCAAAAAAACCTGTAATTTTATCATCTTTTTAGCTAAATTTTGCCAAATCTGCCAAATCATCCTCTGTAATCTGTCCATCATCCTTTAAAGCCAGATATTCATTAATCATATCTTCTATATCCTGAGCATCCAAACCATGAACCATAGCAGCCTCCTCAAGACTTTCTCCGGATGCCGCAAAACATGATATACAATGCATCCCGGACGCCATAAGAATCGGTGCTATTCCCGGATCAACCGATAAAATCTGATTTATAATCATATCCTTACTAACTGTCTTAGCCATAATTTTCTCCTTTCGACATATATATGATCAATATGCCAAACCTTTCGAATACATTAAAATATATCAATAAATTTTAAACTTTTCGAATACATTTAAATGTTCCGATAAATTTTAAACTTTTCGAATACATTTAAATGTTCCGATAAACACTTAACCTATA
>JAILOA010000379.1 GCA_024691065.1 Lachnospiraceae bacterium
GGAGTCGGAATATATGAGTAACAGTGAACTTGTAGAATATATAAAAATATCGCCAAATAAACGTGTTCCACGTAATCATAAGATTGACACTATCACAATACATTGTATGGCGGGACAGCTTTCTGTGGAGACATGCGGAAATGTGTTTTCTGCTTCAAGTGCGGAGGAAAGCTCCAACTATGGTGTTGGAGAGGAAGGACGTATCGCAATGTATGTGGAAGAAAAAGACAGGTCGTGGTGTAGCAGTAACTGGGATAATGATAACAGAGCGGTGACTATCGAGGTGGCTTCGGATTCATATCATCCATATGCAGTATCTGATGCTGCTTATAAATCCACGATTAAGCTTGTCGCGGACATTTGTAAGAGAATTGGAATCGAAAAGCTTATTTGGAGCAATGATAAATGTACTCGAATAGCCCATTCGTATGGGGCAAATATGACCGTCCACAGAGATTTTGCAAATAAGGCTTGTCCCGGAGATTATCTATATAACCGTATGGGAGATATTGCTAAGAAGGTTAATGCTATACTTGATGGAAAGTCAGAAGATAAGGCAAAAGGCAATAAAAGGGAAAAGAAAGGTAGAGCATTTCCATATATGGTAAAGGTTTTTACAAAAACAAACCCTGAACATGAATAAAAAAATAGAATCTCATTACCAATAGCAAATCCGGGGAGATAATCTCCGGATTTGTTTATTTTTATTTTATAAAAGTGACTAAAAGTAACATAAAACAGACAAATTATTGACACTTATTAGGTTTAGTATTATAATATAAATTAGTTAAGAAGCTCACTCGGAGCTTTGTTTATAACGGAACGACAATTAAATTATTATTTTAATCGCAGACCTGATGTAAAAGAGTCAGCTTTATTTTCGACCTTAATTATTATTATGGTTTTATTTTGGTATCCACTATTATAGGACGGATAATTAAAAAACTTAATAATTAGGGCAAAATAGGGCTTTATAGTCGTACTCTCTTCAATATTACATTTGATCCGTGATGAAATATAGTTTAGGAAAACAATTGAATATGGATCTTATACCCCATTGAAGGGAGGAATAATTATGACAAAAAGTAATATTAGGAAAAGTAAAAACACTCTGCTTTGTACGGGACTGTCATTGGCAATGATTATATCCGGTATCGCTTATCCGACCGGTGCAGAGGCAAGTGCAGCAGAAGCAGAAGGAAATGTAACAACACAGGAAAGTTCGGAAAATATTTCTAATTATCTTGATAATATTGATGTAGAACATGTAGAGGCTGACGGAGAATTTAAAATCAATAGTGGTGAATATGAAATAATTCACGTCACAGACCCTACATTTACAATTAATGGCGAGGAATCGGAAGGTTACGGCGATACATTGAAGAATGATTTTAAAGTCTATGGAACATCTTTAAGTGCCGATTATTCTGATGAGGAAATTCTAAATGAAAGCGAAGAAGAGGATACATTGAATAGTTCCGACGATACATTTGTACAGGATTCAATAGCTCAGTACAGAACGCTTTCTTCTGATGATAGTTACGAATTTTTTGAGGATTGTAGTACGGATTACGGTTACAGACAATTGTATTATACAGATAATTACAGTATTTCAAAGAGTGTCTATGATTCTTGTTATACTGATGCCAAGGAACTTTTCCTTAATCCTGACAACGAACTCAAAAAAGTAAAAACAAAGACAAAATCTTATAAGGTATTTTGCACTGTTACCTGCGACGAGGAAATAACAGGGGAATGTGCAGATGCTGTATATCTGGCATTTTTATCAGTATTATTTGATCACCCATTATTATATTTTGCTGAGACATCTATGCTTTACTCAGAGAATTATGCAATGTTTTTCGTAAGTGAAGATTTTGAAGATGCTTCCTTCAGAGTGCAGGTTCAGGATAAATTACAGGAAGTTATAACAGGAAATTGTGAGCAGTTTGACAGTTATAAATCCACTTATGAGATACTTAAGGGTATTCATGATCTTATTTGTAACTGGGTTTCATATGCAGATCTTTCATCAGGTGCAAATTCAAGAATATATCACTCGGTAGCAGGCTTTATATTAAATGATTTAACTGTTGTTTGTGAAGGCTATGCATCGATGTTCAGTGCAATGTGTAATTACCTTGACTTAAAGGTTATATTTGTTGCCGGATATTCGGTTCAATCCGACGAAAAATATGGACATGCCTGGAACTATGCACGCCTGGATGACGGAAATTATTATTCTATAGATATTACATGGGATGATGCAATTTCATCAGATACATTTATATCAGATTACTATTTCTGTAAAGGCGATTCATTCTATGATAATCACGAAGTTACAGATGGTAAGATTATAAATGCGGATAACAATTACATTTATTCATATATCCTTCCGGACAATGCAGAGGAAGACTTCGAATATGATGAAACACAGAAGGCAAGAATAGTTGTCGATGATCCTGATTATGATTTATACGAATCATCCGTAGATAATATTGTTCAGTTCACATCCGATACTACAGAAGATGAAAATGTAACGAATGATTCGGAAACTACAAATACAGATGATGCAAATGCAGATAACGGAAATTCAGAAAATACAAGTTCGGACGATGCAAATGTAGATAACGGAAATTCAGAAAATACAAGTTCGGACGATGCAAATGCAAACAACGAAAACTCAGAAAATACAAGTTCGGACGATGCAAATGCAGATAACGAAAACTCCGGAAATACAAGTTCAGACGATGCAAATGCAAACAACGAAAACTCCGAAAATACAGGTTCGGACGATGCAAATGTAGATAACGAAAACTCCGGAAATGCAGGTTCGGACGATGCAAATGTAGATAACGGAAACTCCGGGAATACAAGTTCGGACGATGCAAATGTAGATAACAACACTGATAATTCAAATTCAAACAATACAAATACTACAGAAAATAATAATTCGGGAAATACATCCAACGTAAACATTCCTAACAGTACAGCAAACCAAAGTAACGGTTTAGCTAATAATACAATTATTTATGTTCCTGCAACATCAACAGCAACAAGTCAGACAAGCGAAGACGAAGACGAGGATGACGACGAAGAGTATGAAGATATTGAAACAGACGGAATCGCTACATTTACAAAAAATACTTATTCTTTAAGAGTAGGAAAGGCAATCCAGATAGGAACAATAACAGGCGATGCTGATTATGTGGACATCGAATCATCAAATTGCCTCAATGTATATATCAGAAACAATAAGATTTATGCATTCGCAAAGGTTACAGCTGCAGTCGGTGGAACATATAAGGTTAAGGTTAGCGATACAGAGTCAACAACAGTAATAAATATTAAGATAGCAAGAAAGGTTACATTGTCAGCTTATAAAAATACAAGGGTTTATGTTGCAACAAAGGTTAAGATTGCAAAGAGAAATTTAAGAGTTGTGGCTCCTAAACATATCAAAGCAAAAGTTGTCAGAACTACAACAAATGCAATCATTTTATCAATTTCCTATTCTAAGACCGTCAGCGGAATAGTAAGGGTTAAAAATGGAAATAAATCCTATAATTTTAGGGTTGTATTTAGTTAAAAATTACTGTAAAATTTAACCATAAGCAAGGTACTTGATATAAAGAGGTTTATACTTAGAAAACCGGTGCCCGGGACGATACAGGTCGCAGGATAAGGTTATATAAGGACCTCGAATTAAGGTATACGAATTACTTGAAAACGTTAATTAAGACTGAAATAAATTACTATAATTTGTATAACTAAATAGAAAGGTAAACTGAGTGCATATGGGGAGCATCTTTAAGGATTTTAAGAAAGAAAATTTATTAACAGATGTAATAGTAGGGATAGTGATCGCATTGGTTTCTATCCCTATATCCATGGGGTATGCCCAGGTAGCGGGGATTCCGGTTGTATATGGACTTTATGGATCACTGCTTCCTATTGTGGTATATGCACTGATAACTTCCTCTCCGAGATACATTTTCGGAGTAGATGCCGCACCTGCGGCACTTACGGGAGGAATCCTTGTAACACTCGGAATTACATATGAATCTGAAGCAGCCAAAAACATTGTGCCGGTGATAACACTGGTCACAGCTTTTTGGTTGCTTTTATTTTTCTTTTTAAGATTTGACAGGCTGATTAAATATATCTCAGCCCCGGTAATGGGCGGTTTCATAACCGGAATCGGTATGACAATCATCCTTATGCAGGTGCCAAAGCTCTTTGGGCAGGGGAGCGGCACGGGAGAGCTTGCGGAACTTCTTGTACATATTTATGAAAGTGCAAAAGAAGGATTCAATGTACTCTCCTTCGTGCTCGGAGTATCGACGGTAGTGATAATACTTATAATGAAGAAGATAGCCCCGAAAGTGCCGATGGCAGCCATAATGATGATTGTAGGAGCGCTGATAACAGTAATCTTTCACGTGGAGGATTATGGGGTGAAACTTCTTCCGGCAGTAAAACCGGGACTTCCGAAGATTATGATTCCTAAAATGTCACTGATAATGACTGATTTCAGAGAAATATTACTATCGAGCTTTACGATATCTATAGTCATATTTTCCGAAACTCTTCTTGCGACGCAGAATTTCGGAATGAAGTACGAGGATACCATACAAAACAGGCAGGAAATACTCGCTTACAGCGCCGGAAACTTTGTCGCTGCATTTTTAGGTGTATGCCCGGTAAACGGAAGCGTCTCCAGAACCGGAATGGCCTGCCAATACGGTATAAAATCGCAGTTTGCAAGCCTTGTCGCCGCAGTGACAATGCTATTTGTACTGTTGTTCGGAACCGGCTTTATAGAGTACCTGCCGGTCCCGATGCTCACTGCCATAGTAATATCAGCGTTAATCGGTACATTTGAATTTGATCTGGCAATAAAGCTCTATAAGGTAGATAAAAAGGAATGTGTGATATTTATGGCAGCATTCCTGACGGTATTGATTTTCGGCACAATTTACGGCGTTCTCATAGGAATCCTGCTGTCGTCGATTGCATTTATAGTGAGGGTTGCATACCCGACAACGGATTTCCTTGGGTCAATCGAGGGAGAACCCGGATTCTATTCGCTGTTTCGACACCGTGCCACCCGCCCTATTAAAAATGTAGTGCTCTATCGTTTCAGTAGTCCGCTGTTTTACGCGAATATAGGGAAGTTTCAGAGCGAGCTGGAGAATGTAAGGCGCCCCGATACAAAGGTCATTATTGTGGATGCTTCGAGCATCAGTTCAGTCGACGCGACCGCCTGCGAAAGGCTTGTATACATATATGAGAAATACCAAAGGATGGGGATTAAGTTTATGCTTGCCTGCCATTCGGGAGAGGTTAATGACGAGCTCAGAGTGTACGGCGCCGGTAAGCTTATAGATGAAAATGCAGTATTTATGAGGATTGAGAAGGCATTGAAGTCCGTCGGAATCGAGCCTCCGTATGAGTTTGATAAGAGAATCCTGCCTGTACTCAGCGCAATAGACCCTGACACCACCGAAGACGACTGGAAATATGGTAGTAAAGGGCGGAGCGGAGAAGAGTAGCCCGGGCGAGGGCGGAGCGGAAGACCAGCCGGAGAGAAAGAGTAGCCGGGCGAGGGCGGAGCGAAAGACCAGTCCGGAGAAAAAGAGTAGCCGGGCGAGGGCGGAGCGGAAGACCAGCCGGGGAAAAAGAGTAGCCGGGCGAGGGCGGAGAGAAAGACCAGTCCGGAGAGAAAGAGTAGCCGGGCGAGGGCGGAGCGGAAGACCAGTCCGGAGAAAAACGTAGCGAAAGACCAGCCGGGCGGGAACGGAGCGGATGGAGCGGAAATAGATAGATTCGGCCGGAAATAGAGCCGGGACTGAGGATATAAAAGGTAATAAAAGCCGGATTCGGCCGGAAGTAGAACCGGGACTGAGGATATAGTGAAAAAATAGAAAAAATCAGATAAGTCACGGGGGAATATATTAACAAAAATTTCACAAAAAAACGGGATTCTGAGATGCCTTAAAATAAGGGCTTCCGAAAATGGCATCAAAATATTGTGTTTTTTTGGTAAAATTGCACAAAATAATGTGGTTTTTCTTCATTAAATTTTCACTTTTTATTTAAAATAAACTATTGATATTTTTTAAAAATGCGTATATAATGTATTAAAATATGTTAACGAAAGTATTACAACTTTAATAACGATTAACATATACGAGTCGCAAGGGCTCGATGATATATATTATTTTTGATAATTACTAATTTTTCGATAAATCACCTATCCCCAAAAAGGAGGTACCCCGGCTTGCCGGACGTGCCTCCTGTTTTTTT
>JAILOA010000394.1 GCA_024691065.1 Lachnospiraceae bacterium
AAGTTAGCAACTGTATTTAGTGGGATCGGAGCAGTAGAACAAGCGCTGAAAAGAATGGAAATAGATTACCAGACTCTATTTGCTTGTGATAATGGAGAAAGGATAATTGATATTGACTATGATTCAGAAATGAATGAAGTAAGATCGTTAAAAACGGTTGAAGAAAAAAGGGAATATGTTAATAAGTTGTATAATGAAAAAACAAGGAAAACAAATTTTGTTAAACAATCGTATTTGGCAAATTATGATATTGTTGATGATAACTATTTTGAAGATGTGAAGCTTCTAGATGGAACAGATTTTGAGGGAAAAGTGGATTTGTTTGTTGGGGGTAGTCCTTGTCAGAGCTTTTCTGTTATTGGCTCAAAAGGGGGGTTCAATGATACAAGGGGAACACTGTTTTATGAATATGCAAGACTTGTAAAAGAAATAAAACCAAAGGTATTTATATACGAGAATGTATATGGATTGACTAGACATGATAAGGGAAAGACTTGGAATATAATGCAACAAGTGTTTTCAGAATTAGGGTATTATTATACATATAAGATAATGGATTCTAGAGATTATGGTATACCACAAGGACGTAGGAGGATTCTAGTGGTTGGATTTAAAGATAAAAATTCGTATGAAAGATTTGTTTTTCCTAAGCCAGTTGAGCTTGTATATACAATGCAAGATTTTTTGGAGGAAAACACAGCTATAGGTAGTTTGCAAAATGTTGATGGAAAATTAGTAAAAATCAATGAATGTAAGGGCGAGCCAGAAGAAAGATACTATTTATCTGAAAAGTTACTGAAATATTGTTTATCACCTGGAACAAAAAACTTTATGCATGAAGATGCGAAAATTGATTTACCAATAGCGAGAGCCCTTCTCTCTACAATGGGGAATTCACATAGATCGAGTGTAAATAACTATGTTACAACTAATGGGCGTGTAAGAGCACTTACAATGAGAGAAGCTCATAGACTTATGGGGTTCCCGGATAGCTATAAAATAGTTGTTTCTAAAGCTCAAGCATATAAACAAGCGGGTAACAGTATTGTTGTAGATGTTTTGATATACCTAATTAAAGAAATTATAAAAGCAGAGGGATGGAATTATGGAAAGAATAACCGTAAAAAATAAAAAATATCGTGTTGTGAGCTTGTTTGCAGGAATAGGTGGTTTGGATCTTGGTTTCGAATTTGCAGGATTTGATGTTATCTGGGCCAATGATTTTGACAAATATGCTGTGGAAACTTATAAAGCGAATGTAGGTAATAATATTGTTCATGGGGATATTCGTGAGGTTATGGATCAGATTCCAGAACATGATGTTTTGATTGGAGGGTTTCCATGTCAGCCGTTCAGTACCTTAGGGAAACTGAAAGGATTTAAAGATGAAGAACGCGGAACGTTATTCTTTGTCATAAAAGAAATACTTAAGAAAAGTAACTCCAAAGTTGTGGTTCTCGAAAATGTAAAAAATATAGTAAATCATGATAAAGGGAAAACATTTGAGAGAATAAAAAAAGAACTTGACGAAATTGGTTTCACTTGCTTCTCACATATTCTGAACAGCCAGGATTATGGCGTCCCGCAGAGGAGAAACCGTATGTTTTTGGTGGGGGTAAGAAGAGATTGTTTTGATACTAAGGAATTTGTTTTCCCGGAAAAAAAAGAATTGAAGATTACAACACAGGATTTACTTGATGATAAAGTTGATGAAAAATATTTTTTAACCAAAAAACTTGAACCCACAATTTTGGGATACGGTACTAAGGGGTATATTGTTAAACCTACGATTGATTTACCGGTTTCAAAAACTTTGTGTGCTACTATGCATAAGATGCATAGAGCAAGTCAAGATAATTATGTGACAGATGAAAAGAACTTTAAAAAAATAAAAAGTAACAATCGAATAGCTGTTAGAAAACTCACACCAAACGAATGCAGACAGTTACAAGGATTTCCGAGTGACTGGAAACAAGTGGTTTCTGATACACAAGCATATAAGCAGTTTGGAAATGCAGTAACGGTTAATGTCGCATATGCTGTTGCAAGTAGTTTAATGAAGTATATGGATGATAATTTAAAGAGGAGGAAATGATATGCCGAAAAAAAATACAACGGTTTTTGTTGATGATGAAGAACAAATAAAGACTTTTGTACAGAGCCGTTCGTCAACAATGTACAATTATGTACAAAATTCGAAATCGAGATTTACGCTTTGGTATAAGAATCTTACTCATTCAGATTTAACTAACAGAGGTAAAAGAAATGGGGGAGCCCAAGGCCTTGAAAAGAATTATTTATACTATCTTTCCGTGGAAGAAATGAAAAAAATACAAGAACAATCTCCTAATAAGCCATTTGAAAGTGCTAAACAATCCAATATAGGTATGCCATTACAGTTTTATTCTGATTTGGGGATTCCTCGTTTGGAAAGAAGAAAAGGATCTCAAAAAACGCAGCATCATCATATTAAGCTTAATGAGTCGGTAGATGTTTTATTGGTAAATGACACTTTACAGTATTTTACACAAGAGTATACTGGAAAGGTGCTGGAAAAGCTCGGGAAATATTCTAGTGTGTTCTGTAGTAAGAACGATGTTGAAATTAATAAATCGGAAGCGTTTACATCTATTCAGCTTTCGGAAGCTATTCATGGAATTGGCATTGAGAAAGATGAGGAATTTCACAAGTTGAGATTGTCTATGTTTTTAAATGATACAATCATTTTTCTTATTGAGCATAAAGAGGGCAGAAAAAAATTATTTATAATGCTCGAAAAAAATCCAAGATTTTTTACATTGGCAGGGGTTACTGATACTGCTTGGGAAAAATATCTGAATACACAAAGATTACAAGAAAAGGCGCGAATAACTGGTAATACTCCGTTAGAATCATCTGAGGATGAGAAATCGAGAAAATTGCAGAGAGCATGGAAGGAAAAGCTGGCAAATGAAATGATGACCTATAGCACGGAAGAAGGTAAAGTCAGTTGCCCTTTTACAGGAATTTGTGCGGATTTCAAATCATTTTCTATGCTTTTTGTGGCCTCACATATAAAGCGTCACGTAGATTGCGTTAATGATAAAGAATCGTTTGATGTTAATAATGGCTTATTGTTATCGGCCAATGCAGATGCACTATTTGACAAATATATGATTTCAGTAAATGAAGAAAAGAAACTTATTTTTTCTTTTTTGTTGGAACCGGATTATAAATTACGAAATATGCTGTTACTTAATCAGCCGATTTTCGACATGATACTTAATGATGAGCGGATGAAATACTTGGAGGTACACAGAAAGATTTTTCTAGAAAAAGAAGAAGAACGTAGAAAATTGTATTCAGCGTAAATGGGGTGATGGAAGCGTGGGTTGATAATGCCATTTTTATAGTAGAAAGAGAATTTTGTTGCATATAAGTCAGACTCCTTTTCTGACTATATCAAAAAAGCTAGAAATAATACTCGTTTCACTTTGTGGTATAAAACCTTGACACATTCGGATTTAACCACTCGTGGAAAGAAATTAAATGTATCAGATGGATTTGAGAGAAACCTTTTATATTATTTGAGTTTGTCTGATATGAATAATTTAAAAAGGGAATTTCCCGATAAATCATTTGGATATGCTAAACAGTCTAATATCGGAATGCCTAAAGATTTTTATCGTGATATTGGGTTACCTACTCCTCGCGAATGCAAGAATTACCCGAGGGAAGATAAAGGCAGAATAAGAATTAACGATTATATGCAAGTGTATCTTGTTAACGATACACTTGCATATTTTTCTTTGTCCTATTCTGAGCAGTTAATGAATAAGCTTGGAAAAGAAATGCTTGATAAATAGAAAAATTCAAGTATAATGTTTGATAAAACAAAACAGTTTACAGAAATAGAACTACATAAGGCTGTTCACGGACTAGTAGTGGAAGCAGATACTCTCTTCCATTCTTTAAGGCTGACAATGTTTCTTAATGATACAGTGATTTTTGTATGCGATCATAGTGTTTTTTCTCCTAAATTATTTATTTTATTTGAAAAGAACGTACTTTTTTATGGAATTATTAAATCAAAACAGCTTTCTGACGAATTAATAAAAGAGCCGAAGATAAAGAATAATATTGAGTCAGAATCAATTAGTACCGGGAAGAAAAAATATATAAAAGAATATTATGATGAATTTTTGAAAAGAGAAAAGAAAAGATAAATAGGAACTAGCAAAGTTTTTGTTTATTATCAATACAAGTGATAATTATCCTACTTGTTAAGTTTGGTAAAGGCTTTGATTTTATATTAACTAAACCTCTCAATGGATAGTAGAAACGCAGAGTAATCTCTGAAAAATAAAAACGGAAATATGTCCTAATAGTTATTTTATAACTTGTCGGGCTTTTGGGGCAATTTATTATTGATGTATAATTAAAACTTCTACTAGAGAGTAAATAATATTTGAAAAGTAACGGTTGTTAGAAGAATTTGCAAATTCTAATTATAAATAGTTGTTTATTGAGGAGCACATATGATAAATAATCAATTGTGCTATGAAGTAAATAATATTACTAAAATATAATTATTACCAAGTAATTATAGTTGAATTATATTAGTAAGCGTATTTGTCGATTTTATGGTGAATAGAACAGGAGAGTGACCATGATCAATATAAAAGCTATTCTAGGAGACATAACAAAACAGGGCAATGTAGATGCCATTGTAAATGCGGCAAATACATCCCTTCTTGGCGGCGGCGGAGTGGATGGAGCAATCCATCGTGCAGCTGGTCCTGAATTACTTGAAGAGTGCAGAACGCTTCATGGCTGCAAGACAGGTGAAGCTAAAATAACCGGAGCATATAAATTGCCA
>JAILOA010000395.1 GCA_024691065.1 Lachnospiraceae bacterium
ATGCCGATGATGGCGCTGATAAAGGCGATGAGAGATACAGATATATCGGAATCGATAAGGATATTATGAAGCTATCGCAGGTGCATGCAGTGGATGGCGATGTAGTGCTTGATGATGAGTTCTCTTTATTTACCATCAAGAGCAGGAGTCATGAGCTTCCGTCGACAAACAGGCGGCTGCTTGTAAAGACGGGCGATACATTTACGAGGGATGATTTTGTACATGAGCATTATCTGGTGGTAGCAAGCGAGGGTAAACATATATTGATTTCAGGTTGTGCGCACAACGGAATCCTTAGTATTCTTGATGCTTACAAGGAGGTGTACGGCGCGGCTCCGGATATGGTTGTCAGTGGTTTTCACCTGATGAAGAAGGTTGATTATACGGAGGATGAGATTGAGGAGGTTCGCTCGATTGCGAGGGAGCTCGGAAATTATGATACGAAGTTTGTAACCTGCCATTGTACGGGCGTTCCGGCCTATGAACTTATGAAGGAGATAATGGGAGAGCAGCTTGTGTACGCTCACTCGGGGGACGAAGTTGAAGTATAAGGTTTGTGTAAATGCTTATGTATGCGTGTTCGGGGGGACGAAGTTAGAATATAGGTTTGTGAAAATACTTATGTATGTACGCTCCGGGGAGATATGTGTGTGTTTAGACAACGCTTGCAAAAACTAATTTGCTAAGGAAATTCTGAAATCAGGTGGTGTCTTAGCAAATTGAAAATTTCAGAAAATTTGAAAAGCAATAATTTGAAGGAAAATACCTGAAATTATTGCTTTTTTCGCGCCTGGAAAATTTCAGAAAATTTGAAAAGCAATAATATGAAGGAAATCGCCCGGAATTATTGCTTTTTTCGCACCTGGAAAATTTTAGAAAATTTGAAAAGCAATAATATGGAGGAAATCGCCCGAAATTATTGCTTTTTTCGCGCCCGGAAAATTTCAGAAAATTTGAAAAGCAATAATATGAAGGAAAACGCCCAAAATTATTGTTTTTTTCGCGCCTGGAAAATTTCAGAAAATTTGAAAAGCAATAATATGAAGGGAATCGCCTGAAATTATTGCTTTTTTCGCGCCTGGAAAGTTTCAGAAAATTTGAAAAGCAATAATTTGAAGGGAATCGCCTGAAATTATTGCTTTTTTCGCGCTTGGAAAATTTCAGAAAGAATCTTGACTGGTACAACCCCAAGATTTTATGCAAAATCCTACAAACCAATCTTATGATTTTATGCAAATTCTGTCAAACCCACCCTACGATTTTATACAAATTCCGCCAAACCCACCCTACGATTTTATGCAAATTCTGCCAAACACAACCTACGATTTTATGCAAATTCTGCCAAACCCACCCTACGATTTTATGCAATTGATAATTGACAATTGTCCATAAACCTCTATAATATATGATATACAGAGATTTTAGGAGGGCGCCTATGCTTAAGCGAAAAGTGTATTCTGAACTTTTGAAGTGGAAAGAAAAGAGAAAAAACAATAAATTAAAAAAATGTCTGCTTATTAAAGGGGCAAGGCAGGTTGGAAAGTCTTTTATAGTAAGAGAATTTGGTAATAAAGAGTATGAATCCTTTATAAATATTGATTTCTTTGAGCAGAAGTCCTTAAAACAAATATTTGCCGGGGCATTGACATCAGAGGAAATATATAAAAGAATTACAGCAAACATTCCAAATGTAAAGCTGGTTCCGGGTAGTACCCTCCTTTTTTTGGATGAGATTCAGAGATGTGGAAACGCGCGCACTGCATTAAAATTTTTAGCAGAAGATATGAGATTTGATGTGATTGCATCAGGATCATTATTAGGTTTGTCTTATGGTGAAGAAGATGATGATGAAGTTGAGGAGCCGGCGTCAATTCCGGTGGGCTATGAAAATCAGATAACCATGTATTCATTGGACTTTGAGGAGTTTCTATGGGCTTACGGCTATAATGATGAAACTATAGAGAATTTAAGACAGTATTTAACATCTGATAAACAGGTTCCGAAAAGCATTCATGAAAAGTTTGAAGAAATATTCAGGGAATATATGGTAGTGGGCGGAATGCCGGAAGTAGTCATGGACTATGTTGAAAATAAGGATTTTACAAGGGTGAATGAAATTCAGGAAGACATTATTTCTTTATATCACGATGACATTTCCAAGCATGCTAAAGGGAAAAAAAAGCAACTTGTACGAAAGTGTTATGATGCGGTGCCGATTCAATTAGCTAAGGAACTTAAGAAGTTTCAGTATTCAACAGTTGAGAAAGGCCAAACACGTAGAAAATATGGAGGTAGCATTCAGTGGTTGAAGGATTCAAGCCTTGTAAATGTCTGTTACAATGTATCGCAACCTTTAATTCCTCTAATGGCAAATGCTAAGGAGGAACAGTTTAAGCTTTATATAAATGATACCGGCTTACTTACTTGTATTTATGGGTTTGAGACAAAAAGAGCTATATTAAATAACACGATCAAGGGTAATGCTAAGGGTGGAATTTATGAAAATATAATCTCTGAGTGTTTAGTAAAAAGAGGATATAAACTGTATTATTATAAACCGGATGATAATCACGAACTGGAGTTTTTGTTAGAGAATGATGGTGAAATCGTTCCCCTTGAGGTAAAGGCTGGAAATCAATCCTCAGTGTCGTTAAATAATTTTATAAATGATTTTAAACCACATGTGGCTTATAAATTAATTTCAAATAGAAATGGAACTGACGGAGTTAAGAAAATCCTCCCGCATTATTTTGTTTTGTTTATTTGATTTTATGATTTTGTTTATTTGATTTTATGGAAAAACGGACAAAATAAAACTGTGCGTTTTCGTTGAATATGATATAATAAGACCTAACTTATAGATAGAGTGGTGTGTATGTCTATATTAAAAAAATTTAATAAAAATTTATTTATAGAAAGAGGATAAAAATGAAAAGCGAGTATAAGACAAAGACGAGAAATGCGATTATTGACTATCTGAAAAATAATTCAGATACTCGTTTTACGGCAAGAGATATATGTAAAGCGCTTGAGAAAGAGGGGATTGAGATAAACCGATCCACGATTTACCGTAATCTTGAGCGTTTGACGTCGGAGGGAAGCCTGGTTAGCTACAAGGAAAATGATTCAAATGCAACGTGCTACCAGTATTCCGAGGGGCATTCGCATTGTCATGAGCATATGCATGCCCAATGCACGGAATGTGGGAAGATATTTCATCTTGACGATGAATTCGTGCACGACTTTGAAAACAAGGTGAAGAAAGAGTACGGAATGTCTGTAAACCTTGGGAAGACCGTGATAGTCGGGGTTTGTCGGGAGTGTGCGAAGGGGAAGTGACATTATTTCTGAAATAAGAGAGGAACGAATACGGCATGTCCGTGAACCTCGGAAAGACCGTGATAGTCGGGGTTTGTCGGGAGTGGTCGAAAGGGAAGAAGTAACATTACATTTTGTAATAAGTGAAGAACGAATACGGAATATCAGTAAATCTCGGGAAGACCGTGATAGTCGGGGTTTGTCGGGAGTGCTCGAAAGGGAAGAAGTAACATTACATTTTGTAATAAGTGAAGAAACAAAAATAAAATTTGCAACAATGTTGCAAATTTTTGTTGACATATTTAAATTTAGAG
>JAILOA010000400.1 GCA_024691065.1 Lachnospiraceae bacterium
GCTAACAACAGGCTGGACCTTATTATCGGTATGAAGGATGCAAAGTTTCACGACGCAGACATTGCATTTACCAAGCTTCGCGAGGAGCATTTTGTTTGCGTAATGAGGAAGGACCATCCGATTGCGGAGAGATTTGCCGGCAAAGATAAAGAAAGTACCACCTCCGGGGATGCGGCCGGCAAAGATAAAGAAAGTACCACCTCCGGGAAGAAGGCCGGCAAAGATAAAGAAAATACCACCTCCGGGAAGAAGGCCGGCAAAGATAAAGAAAGTACCACCTCCGGGAAGACGGCCGGCAACATAAAGATCAACAATTCCGGGAAAATCGCCGGCTCTCGAAAGAAAAATCTTACCACAAAGGATCTTTGGGATTACCGCCAGGTGATTTCCATACCGCCCTACCTTTTGAAAAATTTCTTCTCGCGTGGACACCACATCGTTCCTGTCAATGACAACATGGATAATGCTATTTGCTCCAATGCAAATGAAACTTACGGTCTTTTGCTCGCGGGTTACGGATATGCCTACCTTCCGGAGCATGAATATATGGAGCATCCGGACCTGGTCTGCTTCGACTGGAAAGAATCCCCACACGCGCCATTCGGAATTTATACACGAGCTTCGGTACTCAAGGACAAATCCAGCGCGGAATATACATTTATATCAAATGCTAAGGAAATTTATGCCGGGCATGAGTAAATAAAGCAGGCAAGTTGGCTAAAACGGAATTTGTTTAATATTTTATATAAAATTAAACAGACTCAAATGTTTAATTGACATGTTGAACAGTGACGTGTGCCCAGTAAGTGCCCAATTTTCAAGTGCCCAATAAGTGCCCAATTTTCAAGTGCCAAATTTTTAAGTGCCCAATAAGTAAAAATCTTAAATTGCATTTCCCGGGCTCCTATGTTATAATGGTCACATATTTGAAGAAACAAAGGCGTTTCATCTGAAAAGATGAAGCGCCTTTTTGCGTTGATGGATTTGCTTGGGCGCGATTCTATGATCCAGAATGCATTAACGATTGTGACACTGAGCGCCCAATGGAGCCGGGCTTTCGCGCGCCCGGGATTACCTTTACTATAGCGTTTGATTCTATGATTCAGAATGCATTAACGATTGTAGCACTGCGCGCCCAATGGAGCCGGGCTTTCGCGCGCCCGGGATTACCTTTACTATAGCGTTTATGAGAAATACAATTTTCGTGTAGGGCGTAGCGCGCCCGGCACCCGGGAGGAGGTTAGAATGGCAGCTTTTGATAGAGTAAAAAGCGGAATCCCTGAGATGGATATCGCATTTGACAACATAAGGTTGGGGGACAATGTTGTCTGGAGGGTTACGGATCTGGAATCGTTCAAACTATTCATGAATCCGTATCTGGAACAGGCAAAGCTTGATAAAAGAAAAATAATCTATTTTCGATTTGCAAGCCACGAGCCACTCGTGGAGGACTGCCCGGAAATAGAAACAATTGAAATACCACTGTCGCACCGGTTCGAAACATTTACGGTGGATATTCACAATATAATCGAAAAAGCAGGAAAGGACGTCTTCTATGTATTCGACTGCCTGTCGGAATTGCAGGCGGTATGGGCCACCGACCTGATGATGGGCAACTTTTTCAGGGTGACCTGCCCGTTTTTATTCATCCTGGACACCGTTGCATTTTTCCCGGTGATCCGCGGAAGGCACTCTGTACAGTCGATTAACAAGATTGTCGACACCACGCAGCTCTTCTTCGACGTGTACTCCGACAAGAGAAATGTATA
Source organism: Lachnospiraceae bacterium (assembly GCA_024691065.1). GTDB lineage: Bacteria > Bacillota > Clostridia > Lachnospirales > Lachnospiraceae > JAEEJA01. Next base: position 1,770 of record JAILOA010000400.1, read on the forward strand.
CGTCCGCCCGGTGAAAGTGTGGAGAAGGAATTCGGATACAATGTTTCTGCCACACGCCTACAACCCTGAAACCGGCTATTTTAAGCCGATTCTGGACGGTGTCAAGTCGAGCAGATTTTACCAGACGCTCGGGCATGCGCAGAGAACCGCCGAGGAGCAATACTCGGATTCCTGGGACAGATTTTTTAACCGGACGAAACTTAAACTCGAAAGCGGACTTGATATATCAGAAGAATGTAACCGGATTTGCAACATTATGATGACCCGTGACGACAAAATGAGGAAGATGGTTAAGAAGCATTTTACGACCGAGGATTATTTTAATGTACGAAATCACATGGTCGGTACCGGTATGATTGGCGGAAAGTCCTGTGGAATGCTGCTTGCGAGGGCAATCATCCGGAATACAGAGCCCGACATCGACGAAGTTCTCGAGCCGCACGATTCATTTTATGTGGGCTCGGACATGTATTACACATATATAGTTGATAATGATTTGTGGGATCTTAGAATAGAACAAAGGACGCCGGAGGGCTACTTTTCGCTCGCGACAGAATTCGCGGATAAGATTATGAAAGGTACATTTTCCGAGGCGCTAAAGGAACAATTCGGCAGGATCATCGAGTATTACGGGCAGGACCCGTACATAGTCAGGTCCAGCAGCATCCTCGAAGACGGCTTTGGCAATGCATTTGCGGGCAAATATGAATCCGTCTTCTGCTCGAACCGCGGCTCTTATGAAGACAGACTTGCAGAGCTTGAAAATGCAATTAAAATCGTG
>JAILOA010000437.1 GCA_024691065.1 Lachnospiraceae bacterium
GTCGGAGCGGAAGCGGATCCTACAAACTTCCTGCTCATGCATGCGATGGGACCGAATGTCGCCGGAGTTATAGGTACTGCGGTTGCCGCCGGTGTATTTATGGCGATATTTGGAATCTAGGAGTTAAATGATATTTCTTTATCGGGAGGGTGCAATACATTTTCCTGATATGGATATAAGATTTTGTTATGTAAAATGTTTTGATAGCGGAATATATTATAGAATTGGATTTCCGGATTTTAAGCTTTACATAATGAAGACATAAGTTACATATACGTTGGGGATAAGCTGTATCCTAATGATACAGGTTAATCCCGTTGATAATAAGATTAGATATAAATAATTAGGAGGAGCAACATGGCTAAGAAAAAGAAAAATTCTAATAAGTCCAATAACCAGAATGCTTCAAATGAAGTGAAAGAAGTTAAAGAAGTAAAAGAAGAGAAAAAAGAAGTAAAGATTGAGGTTACAGACGAAAAGGATAAAGCTCCTAAGAAGGAGAATAAGGTAGAAACCAAAAAGCCTGTAAAGATTAATGAAACGGTACTTCGTGATGCTCATCAGTCTCTTCTTGCTACCAGAATGACTACAGAGCAGATGCTTCCTATCATCGATAAAATGGATGCTATCGGATACAATGCCGTAGAGTGCTGGGGTGGTGCTACATTTGATGCCTGCCTTCGTTTCTTGAAGGAAGATCCATGGGTAAGACTCAGAAAACTTAGAGAAGGCTTCAAGAATACAAAGCTTCAGATGCTTTTCAGAGGTCAGAACATCCTTGGTTATAACCATTATGCAGATGATGTTGTTGAGTATTTTGTACAGAAGTCAATCGCAAACGGTATTGATGTTATTAGAATATTCGACTGTTTAAATGATATTAGAAACCTTGAAACAGCTGTAAATGCAGCGAAGAAGGAAAAAGGAGAGGCTCAGATAGCGCTTTCCTATACACTTGGTGATGCTTATACACTTGATTATTGGAAAAAGATGGCTAAGGATATCGAGAATATGGGTGCTGATTCCTTATGTATTAAGGATATGGCCGGACTTCTTACTCCTTATAAGGCTACAGAGCTTGTAACCGCTCTTAAGAGTGCTACAAATCTTCCTATTGATCTTCATACTCACTACACTTCAGGTGTTGCAAGTATGACTTATCTTAAGGCAGTAGAAGCAGGCTGTGATATTATTGACTGTGCGATGTCACCATTTGCACTTGGTACCAGCCAGCCGGCAACAGAGGTTATGGTCGAGACATTTAAGGGAACGCCTTATGATTCAGGACTTGACATCGATAAGCTTTCAGAGATTGCCGAATACTTCAGACCGCTTCGTGAGGAATGCCTTGAATCGGGACTTATGAGTACAAAGGTACTCGGAGTTAATATTAAGACTCTTCTTTACCAGGTACCGGGCGGAATGCTTTCAAATCTTGTTTCACAGCTTAAGGAAATGGGACAGGAAGACAAGTTCCAGGAAGTGCTCGAAGAAGTACCACGTGTTAGAAAAGATTTCGGTGAGCCACCGTTAGTTACACCATCTTCTCAGATTGTAGGTACACAGGCAGTTCTCAATGTTGTTATGGGTGAGCGTTACAAGATGGTAACGAAGGAATCCAAGAAGCTCTTAATGGGTGAGTTCGGACAGACTGTTAAGCCATTTGATAAAGAGGTTCAGAAGAAGTGTGTAGGAGATGAGAAGCCTATTACATGCCGTCCTGCGGATTTAATCGAGCCTCAGCTTGAAAAGCTCGAGAAGGAAATGGCTGAATACAAGCAACAGGATGAGGATGTGCTTTCTTATGCATTGTTCCCACAGGTTGCTATGGATTATTTCAAGTATCGTGAAGCTCAGAATATTAAGATTGATGCAACTGAGGCTGATACTGATTCAAAGGCATATCCGGTATAATCTAAGGTAAAAATTGCCTTTAATTTAGAATAATTAAAAAACACCGAAAGATAAATATAAAAATGATATGTACCCTTTTCACGGTTGTCCGGTAGAAGGGATACATATCATTTTTTTCTGCGGTGTTTTTAGTTTTTCTCTTTTCTTTTAATGAAGTTTTGGGATATAGAGTTACCGGATTATATAAAAGTTTTGATTATAATCCGATTATATTTAATATCTTAGTGATAACATGATTACATATAGGTTCCGGTGATATTAGTCGCTTATGTCAAAATCCTTTGTTATACAAATTTCATAATCAGGGATTTTTCTTTTTATTCTGGCACGGACTCTTTCGCAAAGAGCGTCGCGGTCATCCTCATCAAAGCTTATAACCAGGTCGAAACGAATGGTTTTATTCTCTTTATCCACGTAGAAACCATGCATTTGCATAACATTTCTCTCTGCATTTAATATCTCTAAAATTTTATGTCTGATTTCATTTACATTTGAATCTGTAGTATTGTAGGAGTAGATTCCGATACCTTCCATAATGATTCCGTGTTTATCAAAAACCTTTTGTTGTATGCGTCTGGTGAGCTCATCGATTTTGTTGGCGGTCATGTAATCGGCTACTTCTATCTGAACTGAACCAACAAGTGTTTCAGGACCATAATTATGAAGCAGCAGGTCAAATGCACCGTAAACTTCAGGTTCTTCGACTATTGTTTCACGGATTCCACGTGTGATTTCAGGGTC
>JAILOA010000462.1 GCA_024691065.1 Lachnospiraceae bacterium
AATGCTTTTACTATTTTAATCATAATTATTTCCTGCTAACTTATTATTAAAAATATTATAAAACAATTTAAAACACAACTTACTTTTTTTATCAAAAAAGATATTAAAACCTGCCTTGCATTTTAGCAATAATTATTATAACCCCAAAAATATCCCTTACTTATTTTTTGTAATTGTAAATGGTGTCTTAAAGAATTCCTTCCTGAATTTAATACCAATCTTATATCTTCCGTTCTCAAGATCCTCTAATGGAATGGAAATAAAATAAGACTGTTTCTTAAAGATTTTACTTTCCTGTTTGGTATCCGTAAAATCAATCATATATTTATTATCCCTGTTATAGAGATAAACCTTCTTAACCCTGTGATCCTTTGCCCTTATTTGCAAAATGTTATCAAAGATTCTAAATTTAATCTTATTAATCTGATCAACCTGGTTACTCATTCTCATAAGCTTAGGCAGCTTTTTAACTTTTTCGGGAGAAACCAGAGATCCGTAAATACGAGGTTTTGTAATCTCCAACGGAGAAGTCATGGAATCCACATCAAACTCAATTATATGGCTTGCAAAGAAATCACGCTTACAGGTGATTAAATCAAGCTGCTCGCCGGTTTCATAATCAAATTCAAATATCTTTGCTCTTTTACCCGGCACATGGTCGGCAAGATTACCGCACATACCGAATACAGTCTTAAAGTCCTTATAAACAAGTGCATTGGAACGGGTAATGGAAAGTTCGGTTTTGAAGCGCTTCAACTGCTTAACCGTCCCTTCCTTCTCATTTATCTCTGCTACTATTACATAAGACTCCTTAACACCGTCAAACCAATCAACAGGCCTTCTGTTGGCTGTATGATTGTCGAGAAATACAATCTGAAGAATTCCGTTTTCAGGATCATTTTTTATGATATTTACACCATGCTGCTGGAAGAACCAGTCTATATCGCCCACAGGCTTTAAGCAAAGGCTCTCCTGATCCGTCCCCTTGTAAAATTCAGGATTCGTAAATATCCATTTAATCTTTTTATTTTTAAGATCAAGTCGCGCAATGGTATGAATATTTCTGCAGGAAACAACCATATCATCGCTTCCCGGAATATAATGAAACGAATTAATATGTGCCCAGTCATGCCATGATGTATAGGTATCATCAAAGAAATCATTCATGCTGAAGTTTCTTAAAATCTTACCGTTTTCAGGGTCAATCTCCGTTACCATATTCTCAAGATGTCCGTCATCATAGGAACTCGAATCCAGAAGAAGCTTTCCGCTATCCTCTTCATCGGTTGCCCAGTGATGGGTACCCTTCTTCATCTTGTATGTAATATATGACCTTCCGAGAAAGTCCATCTGATAAACAATTACAGAATGTGCATTACCATAATTCGGACGTCTCATTTCCCTCTCTGCATAAAGAAATCTTCCGTTCCTTAAAAGGCTGATTCCATAAGGGTGAGGAGCCTTGGAAAGCGCAAATCTCAAATTATAATTATTATCAAAGCCACAGGTTGTTCCGCCGAAACCGCCTGTAATAAGCAAGAACTCGCCGTCACCAATCTTAAGCTTCTGCTCCTTTTCGGAAGTAAGCTTATTCTTAAGCACCTCATCCACAGACTTTGTCTTAATATTTATCTCATGCTCATGCATCTGCTTCCCGTTCTTATCATAAAGCCTTATAACAACCTGATTCTGAGCCCCGTCATAAAGCCCCACAACCGGAATCCTCTGCCTTTTGGTAAATATCTTACTTTCAAGCGTAAAATCCGGCGAACCGTTCTGTCCCTTAACGGTATAGGAAAATCTACGTTCATTTTTTGTATTAAATGCAACAAGCGCTGAAAGTGGCGCAGCATTGTACGGATCAACCTCAATAAAAGGATCATTTAATGTATAAGTATTCTCATCCAGCAAATGCTCTATATAAACATCAATAATAAATGACCTTACGGTATTTGAATTAACCCTGAGCAAAATATTGGAATCAATCGAAAAGTTTGCGTCGAAGTTATATTTATTCTGGCTCTCATAATATTCATAAGCCTTTTTAAAGAATTTATTACCCTTAACCTCAAACTTATTCTTTCTGATTTTCTTTCTAATGGTTTGTAATAATCCGCCTTTTGTAGAAGCCATTATTCTATCTCCAATCTATAGTTTAATAGTTCAATTAACGACCTACGAATCCCAATATGCATAAACCGTAGGACGTATATAAATGTAATTTCCAAGTTTCACCTTTCCGCAAAATTTACCAACTGACATTATAACATTTTTTGCTTAATTACTCAACCTAAAACATACATTTCATAAAAAAAGAAACGTGCACCCAAAAGGCACACTCAAAAAAAGAAGGGGCTTTAACCCCTTCCTGAATAAATAATGTTATGCGATTAATGTTATAGCATTTGAAGCGGCGGATTGCTTACACTGCATTCAAACTGCCTTACTATGTTAGATATAGCTCTGTATAACTCCGGCCTCATCTCATCCATACTAACAGGAGAATTTCTTATAATGCAATCATAGCAGGTAGAATTAACAAGCTCAATAACCATATAAAACATAAGCGTTTCATCCCTAAACTCCAAATCGCAGACCTTAATAATCTTATCAAAAGCCTCTATGCAACGGTTCTTCTCTTCCTCGGTATTTCCTCCGGAAAAAAGTGCAACACTTAAGTTTTTAGACATAAACCTGAGTAATGCCTTATTACTCTCAAAGTGATCTATTACATAATCAGCAAGAAATATAATACCTTCTTCAAAATTATAATCATCACTTTCCTTACTAAGGTTCGGATGTTCCTTTTTTATAAGCTCCAAAAGCGCATTGCAGGCATCTTCAATGATTCTACCGCCTTTCATCGCAATAAGTTTATCCCTGATATCATATTTATCCTTAAAATACAAATAAAATGTACCTTTAGCCAAGGTTGCTCTCTTCACTATATCCGAAATTGTAGTCTTTTGCATACCCTTTTCCGTAAAAAGCTCAAACGCAGAAGAAAGCAGAGCCTCGCGCTTCATTTTTTTATTTTCCTCGGTTTTTCCCATGGTTATCTCCCCATTTCGTAATTCCTGTTTTTTAATCCCTATAGCTATTTAATGCCCCCAAATCAGAGAGTTTAATCACTTTAGAAAACAATGCATTAACCGGATAAAGTCTTAAGCTGCCGTATTAATCTTCCTCCTCAACTCCTTCGGAAGAAAATACGAACTTAACGCTTCCGTCCATATCATCAGCCTTACCTGCATAGCTTTCATACTCATTGGATAAATCCGATAATATCTGAAGTCTGTCTTTAAAATCACTACCCTTATCAATAACAGTATTAATCGAATTATCTATCTTGTCAATACCTGATTCCTTATAAGCTTGCATACCATCGTGAAGTGTATCGGCACCATCAGTAAGCTTGTTAAATCCATCCTGTACATCCGCACTCTTAGAACTCAATGTTTTTAAGCCGTTAAATAGAGTGGCCGTTGCATTTACAAGCTTATTTACACCCTTAAGGAGCTTTGGAGAATTTGAAATAAGCTTATTTGAATTCTTAATAATCTTAGGTGTATTATTGATAATCTGATTTGCGCCATCAATTAATTTCTTATTATTATCTGTAAGTAATTGTCCGTTTTTATAAATCTCTGCAGCGCCGCTGTTTACCTGTGTAATACCAGGATTTAACTGGTTAGCAAAAGCATTATTAAGCTGGGTTCCTGCATTAACAAGCTTATTAAGATCAGCCTTTGTACTGTCTAGATTCTTGTTTGTTGCAGCCTCCATAGTAGCTAGTCCGCTCTGTAATTCACTGACACCGTTGCCTAATGTATCAACACCTGCATCCAATGTAGTGAGCCCCGTAACAAGCTGGCCGGCTCCGTCTCCAAGAGTACCCGCACCGTTTTCCAATGCTCCCGCTCCGTCCGAAAGCTTATCAACACCACTGCTTAATGTATCAACACCTGTATCAAGCGAATCAAGACCATCCGAAAGCTTTGTGGCACCTTCTCCGAGATCATTTGCTCCCGTGCTTAATTCTCCGAGTCCGCCTGAAACCTGGCTTACGCCACTGTCAAGCTTATCGGCACCTGTTGATAATGCAGAGAGTCCGCCTGAAACCTGACTTACTCCCGCACTCAAACTGTCTGCACCGCTGTCTAATGAACCGAGTCCTTCCGACATACCTGATATACCGCTGCTTAATGCATCAGCTCCGTCATCTAATTTATCAAGTCCACCGGATAATGAATCCAATCCGTCAGACACACCCTTTAATCCGTCGCTCAAACCGGCAGCTCCCTTCTCCATCACACTTAAACCACCGGCCATACCTGATTGTGATGAAGTATTCTCATATATACCATCACCTACCTGCTTCGCTGTAGCAATATATTGAATCATTTCAGTAAGTTCTTCGGCTCTTTCGGTATCACCGTTATTTTTAGCTTCCTCAGCCATTTCGGTAAGTGTTGCAATATAAGAATCAACCTCGGAATCATATTGGGTTATTTGCCCCGCAGCCTGATTAATATCATTCATACCGGATTTTATGGCACTGACACCCTGTTTACCGTAATCGGCAACTTCCGAAAGCTGTTCAACGGAATTCTTAAGTTTACCATCACCGTTAATACCCTCCTGTAACTCGGAAATACCGTTTTTAAGACCTTCCTCACCTGTAATACCATCCTGTAACTTAGAAGCTCCATCCGAAAGTTGACTGATTCCCGACTTAAGTCCGCCCTCACCGGTTATACCGTTTTGAATAGCATCCGTACCGGCACTTAACTTATCTATACCGTTCTTTAACCCATTCTCGCCGCTTATTCCTTCACTTAATGCATTTGCACCTTCGGATAATGCAGTTATACCTGATTTTAAATCATTATTAATGCCGCTCTCAAGCTGATCGGCACCTGTCTTAAGCTGTGAAACACCATCTTTCAGGCCGTTTTCACCGGTTATACCACTCTTAAGCGCGCTAACACCGGCATTTAAGGCACTTGCTCCATTCTTAAGACCATTATCTCCAAGGATACCATCCTGAATGGCTGTTGCTCCTGCAAGTAATTTTGCAACACCACCCTTTAAACCATCATCTCCGGTGATACCGCTTTGAATCTTACCTGCACCATCCTGAAGCTTAAGAACTCCGTCATGAAGCTGAGGAATTCCATTTATAAGGCTATTCATTCCTTCACCTGTAAGAGCTCCGTTTACCGTAGAAACATATGTATTCAGATTAGTTGCAAATGCAGCGGACCCTGAAGCTACTGTCGCTGTTCCTTCTGCAAGAGTACCGGTTGCATCCACAAGCTTTTTAGTATTATCAGCATACGCCTTAGCTCCCTTGGATACCTCCTTAGAGCCCTTTGCATAAGTCTTAACACCCTTTAAAAGCTTCTTCGCACCGCCTGTATATTCATTAACACCATCATATAATGTTTTCTCACCATCATTAATCTGACCGCTTCCGTCGCAAATTGTATCAACGGCGTCAGCATATTCATCAAAACCGTCGCTAAGCTCTACAGCACCATCATAAAGCTCCTTGGTACCATCCAAAAGCTCAACAGTTGCATCCGAAAGGTCATTAATAGCATCCGTTAATTCATCGGTACTTCCGATATCCTCTAATTCAAGCTTACTGAATATATCGGAAGTAGCAACCGTATAGGTGCTCTTCATCGAGAAATCATTTACATCTGCGGTAATTGTAACATCCTCGGTTATTTTATCATTGATATCCGAAAGATCAACCTCAACATCATCTCCCAAAGATAAATTTTCAATATCCAAACTATCTCTTAAACCAGGCAATCCAAAGGCAACCACAATATTATTATTGCCCTCTGAAATCACATCACCGTGATCTATCTCAATATTTTCAAAGTTTTCAACCGGCAAAATCATACCTGTCGCCATAAGGAACGGAACACTAAGTTCTTCATCCTTGCCACCGACCTTAACAGTCTTTTTTGTATTATTTGTATATTCTATCTTAATCTTAAGCTTTCCGCTCTTCCCAAGCATATCCTCCGGAGACATTTCCTTACCGTCAAGCTCATAGGTAATCTTTACGCCAACCGGAAGCTCCTTATCGGAAGTACCCGAATAATATATATCATCCTCATCTGTATTCCAGGTAAGTTTATTACCGTCTGCATCAAAGGTCTCATCCCCCTTTACATTGGTAATATCTTCAAGCTCTGATACATCATCCAATGTAGAAGAAGTTCCCGAATTCTTTAACCAGTCGGAAACCATTATTTTATTAATGCTACCGTTCGCATCGGTAGTTACAAATACAGCCTCTTCCTTGGAAATCTTTTTATCATCATTTAAGCTTACACCGGAACCTGTATCTTCGGTACTGCTTTCACTTGTGACTGCAGTCTTTTGTGCACTTACATCAGCAATCTGCCCCGGAACTGTCATAGCCCCGACTGCAAGCGATGCACTAAGTATAATACCCATACTTTTTTTCATATTCTTTGCTAAACGTTTATTCCTATTCATCTTAGTATCCTCCATGTTTGTAAATAAACCATTATATCTCAGCTTTTAGTTAAGTATTAAACACATTTCAAAATATATAAAAATCTATAAATATGTATTTAAATTATCACTTCTCTTTTATAACTATGTATTTATCATTTCATTCCATAACTATGTATTTACATTATATCTCTTGTAAATGTTTGTAAGCCATCAAAAGTATTTAATGTATTCTATCATACCTTAGCCTCATTTACTACATTTTCCTTTTTAATTCCATCCTTGCCCCTGTGCGCTACCTTATCCTTAATCATATCAAGCGAAGTTCTGATAATAATAGGATCCAATATCCAAAGAAGCGCCGGCAATATAACGATTACACAAATCATACTTATTACAGCACCCCTCGCAAGAAGTGTACATATCTGCTTTATGATATCAACATTTGAATATACCGAAACACCGAAGGTTGCGCCAAAGAAGCAAAGACCCGAGGTCAATATCGAAGTCATACTCATTCTATGCGAATTTTCGATAGCTTCCTTTTTATTCATCTTCCTGGTCAATCGGTTTTTATAATAATAGCTCGTCATAAGAATTGCATAATCGACGGTTGAACCAAGCTGGATTGTACCTATAACCGTCGGAGCTATAAATGCGAGCTCCTGATTCATAAAATACGGAATAGCCATATTTATAGCGATTGCAAGCTCTATGAGAGCAACAAGTATTGCCGGTAATGATATCGATTTAAATGTAAACATAATAATTAAGAAAATCGCGCCTATCGACAATATATTAACAAGCTTATGATCCCTCTCGGATAATCTTGCGAGATCCGTCATCAGCGGCGCCTCACCGATTACACAGGAATCCTTGCTGTATTTTTTAACAATTTCCGAAAGACTGTTAACCTGGATATCCATCTCATCGGTGGCAGGTTTTAAATCGGAGCTGATAAATATTATCTCATAATCATCACTCTTTAACATTTCCTTTGCGGAATCCGGAATCATCTCGGACGGAATAGCCGGACCTACGATGGAATTAATACCAAGAACTGCCTTAACTCCGTCAACATCCTGCATACTATTCATCATGTCATTCTTATCCTTGGTTGACATCTCGCCCTTAAGAAGTGCCATATGCATACAACCCATATCATATTCATCATTAAGCTTATCATTAGCTATTGAACTAGGTAAATCCTTCGGAAGCGATTTTGCTATATTGTAATAAACCTTATAATTACTGCTTCCTATAAATGCAGGAACCAATATAATAAGGGCTATTATAACAGAAACCCATCTATGCTTAACGATAAACGCTGAGGTTTTTCTCATCTCACCAAGCAGCGGCTTATGTGTCGTCTTGTCGATAAGCTTCTCAAATGTAAGTATCAACGCCGGAAGTGTCGTGATACAGGTTATAACACCAATGATAACACCCTTCATCATAACGATACCGATATTGGCACCAAGCTGGAAGGTCATAACAAGTAGTGCCGCGAAACCTGCTACTGTAGTTAACGAAGACGCAACAACTGCAGTAAATGTATTTGAAATCGCATGCGCCATTGCTCTGTTTCTGTCATCGCCATATTTAATCTTATTTTCACGGTAGCTGTCCAACAGGAAAATGGAATAATCCATAGTACATGCAAGCTGCATAATCGCCGCCAGTGCCTGAGTCAGGTAGCTTACATCATCCATAAACATATTACTACCCATGTTATAAACAACCGCCATACCAATATTTATAAGGAATATAAATGGTATCGCAAAAGAATCCATTATCAAAAGTAAAAGAATAAGTGTCAATGCAACTGCTATTACTACGTATATAACCATTTCGCTTTCAACAAGATCCTTTATATCCGTAACAACCGCAGACATTCCGCTTATATAAGCATTATCCTTTACTATCTTTCTAATGTTTGCAACCGCCTCCATAGTGTTATCGGTAGAGGTTGTTTCATCAAAAAGCACTACCATCATAGTGGAATCTTCATTGAAGAAAACATTTCTGATCTGCTCCGGCAACATCTCCTTAGGAACGGAAGTATCAATCAAATCATCATACCAGAGGACATCCGCAACATGATTAACCTTCTCAATCTCCTGCTCGAGCTTTACCGTTTCCTTGGTAGACATTCCTTCAACAATTACCATGGAAAACGCACCCATTCCAAATTCATCCACCATAACATCCTGTCCGTTTACGGTATCAAGAGAATTAGGAAGATAGCTTAATACATCGTAGTTAATTCTGGTATGCATATATCCTATTCCACAAGGAATAAGAAGTAACACAAAAAATATCAAAATTAAATTTTTGTGTTTTGCAATTAATTTTCCTAACGCTAACATAATATCTCCTTTGAAGCTAATAAATTTAATAAGTTCACCGTTTTTGACTAAAAGTCATTTTTATTACATATGCTATGGTAATACTAAAATGACCAAAAGTCAAGAATAATTTTGACTTTTGGTCACTTTTATTTAATATCTTCTGATTTAAGCTTATTTAAAATGTATAATGTATTTTTATAAATCCGTCAGTGCGCCGCCAAAAGTCGCACTCCGTCAGAACGCCGCCACAAGTCACACTCCGTCAGAGCGAGCCGCAAGTCGCACTCCGTCAGTGCGCCGCCGCAAGTCGCACGAACAAAAAAAGGCCCACGAACATAATGTTCATGGGCTTTTCATAAATTTCTTATTTAGCTGTGATTCGTTAAATCATTTAAGATCAGATAATTATTTGAAATCAATAATTATATAGCTATAACAATTGCTTTATTATAAATTATTTGATTGTGATCTTTTCTGAAACAGACTTCTTTCCAACCTTAACATTAAGAGTTCCTTTTCCTGCCTTCTTAGGCTTGAATGTTACTGTAAGCTTATTCTTCTTAAGCTTCTTTGTAACCTTACCAAGTGCTTTCTTCTTAACAGAAACCTTAACTGTATCAGTTGTGTTATTCTTCTTGTTTTCAGCCTTGATGTTGAATACGAACTTAGCTTTCTTACCCTTCTTGATTTCCTTAGGAGCTTTCTTTAATGTAACTTTCTTAGCCTTATTCTGAATGAATACCTTTAACTTCTGATCAGGAACTACTGCTCCTCCGGATACTGTAGTCTTAACTGTTACAGTAACTTTAGCACCCTTCTTCTTCTTAGCCTTCTTTGTAGCCTTAACTACGATAACACCTGACTTTGTGCTAACTTCTACAAGCTTATCATTTGAACTGTTAACTTCTAACTTAACAACCTGAGCTGTTGCAGGATTAACTGTATACTTAACTTCCTTAGTCTTATTAGGAGCTACTACAACTTTCTTCTTAGCAAGCTCAACCTTAACTGAAGCAGGTGTTACTGCTGTCTTTGTTGAAACTGCTGCCTTAGTTGTAACTGCTGAATTACTTGTAACTGATGAACCTGTTGCAGGTACATTTGTTGCAGGTGCCTTTGTTTCAGCTGGCTTCTTGTCATCTGCCGGCTTAGTCTCTTCAGGAGCCTTTGTCTCAGCTGCTGTTGTTTCCTCAGCTGCTGCTGTTTCCTCAGCTGCTGCTGTTTCCTCAGTTGCTGCTGTTTCCTCAGCTGCTGCTGTTTCCTCAGCTGCTGTTGTTTCTTCAGCTGCTGCTTCTTCAGTTGCTACTGCTTCTTCAGTTGCTACTGCTTCTTCAGTTGCAACATCTGTTGTTGCATCAACTGTAGTCTCAGTTGTCTCAGCCTTTGCTGTTGTGTCTCCAACATAACCTGTTGTTACTACCATTGCTGCTACAAGAACAGCTGCTAATGATTTTTTCATCTTTTTTGTAAATCTCATTACTTCTTCCTCCGTTTTGTTTGAGTTTGTTTTTTTTTTTTTTTGACAATACGAATTATAGCACCCTGTTTTAAATAATGTTGCACAAAAATAATTTTTTTTTTCAATTTTTTTGTACAAAATGCCGAAGGATTTTATGACAAACCCTTAATAAATAAGGTTTTCGTAAGGAATCCGTAATAATTATCCACTTTAGTATGATATTGTCATCGCTTTTACAATATATTTTTGTATATTTTGCACAAAATTTTCAAATCGACTTCATTTAGTTTTTTCACAATGTACAACTTTTGTCTTTAGCTGTATCCTTCATATTAATTAAGCGGATTAATGACTTTTACACATCAAAAATATTTGCAGTAATGCAAAAAAGACATAAACAGGAAATTCCCCATTTATGTCTTTTTATAAATTAAGAAAGCTTGGCAATTTCTTCGGAAACCTTTTCCCAATTATCCATAAGCTCTTCGTTCCTTTTATTAAGCTCTTCCTCTTCTTTTGTAGCTTTTAAAAGTCCTGCCGCATCATTACCATTCTCCGGATTATTTAAAAATGAAGTGATTTCCTCTAATCTTTCTTCTATGCTACTGATTTCCGATTCGATTTTTTCCAATTCCTTATTAAGCCTTTGAAGCTTATTCTTAAGCTCCTTCTGCTCTTTAAATGAAAGCGCTGCATTATTTACCTTTAACCCGGAATCCCCGTAAACACCGGTATTTGAAGATATATCAACAGAAGTATTACCCAAATTCACTGCATTTTTGATAAGCTTATTATAACCATTATATACATCTTCCTTTTTTTCAAGATAATAATCATAATTACCTATAAACTTATATAAATGCTGATCCTTTAATTCATATATCTTTGTGGCAGTTTGATTTATAAAATATCTGTCATGCGAAACATAAAGAACTGTTCCCTCAAAGTCATTTACTGCAGATTCCAAAATCTCCTTGGAATCAATATCAAGATGGTTTGTAGGCTCATCCAATATAAGAAAGTTTGCATCGGAAAGCATAAGACGCGCAAGACTTACCCTTCCCTTTTCACCGCCGCTTAAGTCACCGATAAGTTTATAAACATCCTCATCGGTAAATAAAAATCTGGCAAGTAAATTCCTTATTGTTGTATTATTTAAATCCGGATATTCATCATGAATCTCATCAAATATAGTCTTTTCATCATGAAGATTTGCCTGTGCCTGATCATAATATCCGATAATTACACCGGTTCCGGTCTCAATCTCACCGGTATCCGCATCTATTAAATCATTTATTATCTTAAGAATCGTGGTTTTTCCGGTACCATTATCTCCTATAATAGCAACCTTTTCATTTCTCTTAATTTCAAAATCCACATCCTTAAATAAACACCTGTCACCATAAGACTTGGACAATGCATTAACAGTAAGAACGTCCTTGCCACTTTGAAATCTTGGAGTAAGCACGAGAGACATCTTAGAATCAATTTCTTCAGGCTTCTCCAGCAAATCCACCTTTGCAAGCGCCTTTTCACGACTTTCAGCCCTCTTAATGGATTTCTCACGGTTAAACTGTTTTAACTTATCTATAACCTCTTCCTGATGCTTGATTTCATTCCTTTGCTTTATATATGCCTTATACTGCGCCTCCAACACTTCATGCTTCTTCTTAGAAAACTCCGTATAATTTCCTTTAAATGACATCGACTTTCCGGCAGATATCTCGACAACATTATTAACTACCTTATTAAGAAAATATCTGTCATGCGAAACAATAAGAACTGCTCCTTGATATCCCGAAAGATAACCCTCAAGCCAGGATACACTGGACATATCCAGGTGATTGGTAGGCTCGTCTAGGATAATAAAATCCGGATTATTGATAAGCATCTTTGCAAGCGCAGCCCTGGTTTTCTCGCCACCGGAAAGACTGTTTATCTTCTTGTCAAATTCCTCTTCAGTAAAACCAAGACCCTTTAAAACACCCACAATCTCACTCTTATAAGCATATCCGTTAATATCATCAAACTTATTATGTAGCGCCTCATGCTCCTTAATATATCTCTCAAGCTCCTCGCCCTCACTTTTATTCATAAGTTCGGTAAGCTCTTCCAGTCGGTTTTCTATATCAATAACATCCTTCTTAGCCAGTAGCATTTCATCATAGATGCTGTTATCCGATGAAAACTCCTGCATCTGAGCCACATATCCAACCGAAGTATCCCTTTTTATGGAAATGTTACCTTCGTCGTAATCTTCGATTCCCATAATCAGCTTAAGAAGAGTAGTCTTACCACAGCCGTTAATACCGACCAGAGCACATTTATCCTTTTCATTAACAAGAAAAGAAACATCCTTTAATATATCTTCACCATCATATGATTTCCTAATATGACTAACATTTAAAAGCATCTTAATAACCTTCCTAATTATATAAACTATAGTAGCCCTAAGAGTGTAACATAAATCTCAAAATTTGAAAAGAAAGCAATTATAATTATTTAATATACCAAATCAAAATCAATATTTACAAGTTTTACTTTTATAATATAATTTTGTAACATTTACACCAAAAAAATCTATAAATTTTATAGAAAAAAACCTGAAAAAGTGCTTGCAATATAGACTTAATTACTATATAATACTTTTGTAATATTTACTTAACAATTTACTTAACATTTTACACAGAAAGAGAAATCCCCCATCTTTAAGACGTGAAAACATAGGTGGAGTACAGGGATATTTCTTATGTAAGTAGGGATTCAATCCCTACCAACATAGCACGAAGTGCTCTGAGTTATGAGCAAGTAGCGAAGCGGACTAAAGAATTTCATTAATAAATGTTGCAAAACGTAACCAATTAATAGAAAGGGAAAGGTGTTATAAGCGTTTTATTTGCGAAAAACACTTTATATTATGAATAACAAGACATTAACAAATCAATCTAAGGGACTTAATTTAAAGGCTATTAAAATTTTACTTTTATTTATTACAACCGCTCTTTTCGTAGCATTTGTAAGCTTTGGACATGTTCAGGCAAAATCTTATACTACATCAAAAAATTCTTTAATTTCAGGTAATACAGTCTCCGGCGAGAAAGTCGTCGAAACAGCCAGAAAATATGTTAACAAATTAAGATATTCATGGGGAGGCACTTCTCTCACACATGGATGTGACTGCTCAGGTTTTGTATATGCAGTATACAGAGCAAACGGTATCGATTTTAAGAGCGTTCGTTCATCTTTCGATATGAGTGCTGCAAAAAACATCATTGGTAGAAACATCGGAACTGATACTTCAAAGGCAGAAGCCGGCGATATCATTATTTATCCTAATCACGCAGGCCTTTGCACAAGCCAGGGAACAGTTATCCAGTGCCAGAATGCAGGTTGCAGAGAGCAGACTCATGCATATATGAAAAGATACTTCGGTGGAGTTCAGTGCATTATCCGTCTTGATCTCGTAAAGAATCTTTCATCAGGCGATATCGTAAAATTAGATAAGCAGAATGCAAAATATCAGGTAGTTAAAACAGGAAGAACAAATACAGTTAAGTATTTGGGACAGATTAAAAATAAGAACATAACAAGCAAAAAAGCAACCGAAACAACTACAGACGATAGCGAAGTAGTACAGCCGGTAGCAACAGTCGAGATAAATGTTGTAACAGCAACAGACACAGAAAGTTCAGCAACAGTATCCGTAGCAGCAACAGATGCAACAGAGAATACAGAAATTGCAACAACAAGCACTACCGAAACAGTAACCGAAGCAACAGACGCAACTGCTACTGCAACCGAGGCAACTGCTACTACTGCTACAGAGGCAACCGGGGATACCACTTCAACAACAAAGCAAAACACAACAAAGAAGGTTAAAACGGTTAACATTCCTAAGAAGGTTAAAATCTATGGAGTGGTTTACAGAGTAATAAATGCATAAGGCGCCAATAATAATTTTTTCATCTCATAAAAACATAAAAACAAGAGCAGGAAGTAAACTTCCTGCTCTTGTTTTTTATGTTTTTAAATATCCTGTAATGTTTCGGACATCAAAATCCTACAGTTCTTCCCCTGTTATAAGCTTATAACCCTCTAAATAAATATCAATAGTCTTCTGCACTACCTCCTCAGGTAATGTCCAGTTGCAATCCGGATTAGCCTTTAAGTAATCTCTTGCAAACTGCTTATCGAATGATGGCTGGCCATGTCCTGGCTCATAACCCTCCTTAGGCCAGAAACGTGAGCTGTCCGGTGTAAGCATCTCATCACCAAGAACAATATTACCATCCTTATCAAGACCAAATTCGAATTTTGTATCAGCAATAATAATTCCATGAGTTAAAGCATAATCTGCACATTTCTTGTAGAGAGCGATTGTATAATCTCTTAACTTTTCAGCATATTCCTGACCTTTACCGGGATAAGCCTTTTCAAGAACCTCTACACTCTGCTCAAATGAAATATTCTCATCATGCTCTCCTATTTCAGCCTTTGTTGAAGGAGTGTAAATAGCCTCAGGAAGCTTATCTGATTCTTTAAGTCCCTCCGGAAGCTTGATTCCGCAAACAGTTCCATTCTCTTTATAGCTGGCCCAACCACTACCTGTGATATAACCACGAACGATACATTCGATCGGAAGCATTTCAAGCTTTTCGCAAAGCATGCTCTTTCCTTCAAATTCAGGAGTTCTGAAGAATTCAGGCATATCATTAACATCTGTGGAAATCATGTGGTTTGGTAAAATATCCTCTGTCATATTGAACCAGAACTTTGACATCTGTGTAAGTACAGTACCCTTCTTTGTTACCTCGTTGTGTAAAATAACATCGAAACAACTTATTCTATCGGTAGCTACCATAATAAGTCCCTTCTCGGTGTCATAAATTTCTCTAACTTTACCTTCTTTAAATGGCTTGTAAGTCTCAGACATTGTAATAATCTCCTTTTATATATTTAATATATTTTGAACCTTAGATATTCTCAATCTTTATAAGATTTGTATTTCCGGACTGTCCATTGGTAATACCGCCGGTAATTACTATCTTGTCGCCGGACTTAAGATTAAGAGTACTTTGGGCTACCTTCTTCGCACTGTAGAAAAGCACCTCGGTGGATGGGAACATTTCACACATCTCAGGGATAACACCCCAGGATAATGCGAGCTTTCTCCATGTATGCTCATCCGTGGTCATACCGATAATATCAACCGGTGAACGGAAACGGGATACCATTCTTGCAGTAATTCCTGATAATGTACAGGCAACAATTGCCTTTGCATCTGTATCTATTGCTATTCCGCAGGTAGCATGAGATACTGCATCTACATCATTTTGAATAATAAATTCCTTTGTATGGAATCTCTTTTTATAATTAATGTTTTGCTCGGTTGTCTCAGCGATTCTTGCCATAGCCTCAACTGCCTGTACCGGATAAGCTCCTGCAGCTGTCTCGCCGGAAAGCATAATAGCTGAAGTACCGTCATATACTGCATTTGCGACATCAGAAGTCTCCGCACGGGTAGGACGTGGATTATGAATCATGGATTCAAGCATCTCGGTCGCTGTTATTACTCTCTTGCCAAGCATTCTGCACTTGGTTATAAGATCCTTCTGAATTGCCGGAAGCTTTTCAAATGAAATCTCAACCCCCATATCGCCTCTTGCAACCATAATACCGTTACATTCTTCACAAATTGCCTCGATATTATCATAACCTGACTGGTTCTCGATTTTTGCGATAAGCTCTATTCCATTTCCACCGTTTTCATCAATAAAAGTTCTGACATCAACCAGATCCTGCTTAACCGAAACAAATGAACAGGCAATAAAATCAACATCATTTTCAATACCGAAAAGAATGTCCTTCTTGTCCTGATCCGATAAATATTTCTGATGCATAACCTTTCCGGGAAAGCTCATACTCTTTCTGTCGGAAAGCTCGCCGCCGGCAATAACCTCGGTCAGAATCTCATGTCCCTTTATTGCTTTAACGATGAAAATAAGAATTCCATTATTAAGAAGGATTCTGTCACCGACAACCAATTCCTGTGAAAGGTCCTTATAATTAACCGAAACTATTTTTTCATTACCGACGATTTCATCAGTGGTAAATGTAAATTCATCGCCTACATTCAGATTAATCCTACCATTTTCAAATGTACCGATTCTGTACTCAGGTCCCTTGGTATCGAGCATAATTGCGATAGGATATCCAAGCTCCTCACGCACCTTTTTAATCATATCGATTTTTATCTTATGCTCTTCATGAGTACCATGTGAAAAATTAAGTCTTGCAACATTAAGTCCGGCTTCACAAAGCTTTTTAAACACTTCAGCCGATTCACTGGCCGGTCCGATTGTTCCTACTATTTTAGTCTTACGCATTTAATAAATGCCCTCCTATAAGTTAAGGTATACCCTTTTTATATTCTTACCGTTTTACTGAATATTCTCAAATTATGTAAATCCATTACATCGGGATGTAACCCTAAAATCCGTAATTTAATCATTTCAGATAAAACAGTAATATTTAGCTAAATTAACCCTTGATTCTGGCAATAGCCTTAACGGTATTTTCATAAGAACCAAAGGCTGTCAGACGGAAATATCCTTCACCGCTCGGTCCAAAGCCTGAACCGGGTGTACCGACGATATTCTTCTCTTCCAATAAATAATCAAAGAATTCCCATGAAGTCATATTGTCAGGTGTCTTAAGCCAGATATAAGGAGCGTCCACTCCGCCAAATACCTCGTAGCCCGCATCTATAAGACCTTCACGAATAACCTTTGCATTGTTCATATAATATGCAACCTGCTCCATAGTCTGCTTCTTGCCCTCTGCAGAGTAAACAGCCTCTCCTGCTCTCTGGATAATGTATGGAGCACCGTTAAACTTGGTGCCGTGACGACGTGCCCAAAGAGAATGAAGCATTACATCACCGCATTTAAGTTCCTTAGGAACTACAGTGAAACCAAGACGTGTACCGGTAAAGCCTGCATTCTTTGAAAAGCTTCTGATTTCGATTGCGCAAGTCCTTGCACCCTCACATTCATAAATACTATGAACTACGTCCGGAGTACTGATATAAGCTTCATAAGCAGCATCGTAAATAATAACGGAGCCGTTCTTATTTGCATAATCAACCCATTCCTGAAGCTTATCCTTAGGAAGTGTTGTACCTGTTGGGTTATTCGGGAAGCAAAGATATATAATATCCGGAATCTTTGAAGGGAATTCCGGAATGAAGTCATTTTCCTTTACGCAAGGCATATAAATCACATCACTCCACATTCCTGTCTCTTTATTAAATGTACCGGTTCTTCCGGACATTGCATTGGTATCAACATATACAGGATAAACCGGGTCGGTAACCGCTATTGTATTGCCATCCCCGAAAATATCAACTATATTTCCCGAATCGCTTTTTGCACCGTCACTTACAAAGATTTCATCTGCGGAAACATTGCAATTACGTGGTGCATAATCATTTTCAACAATTGCATTTCTAAGGAATTCATATCCTAAATCAGGAGCATAACCCATAAATGTATCCCGGCTTGCCATTTCATCAACTGCCTTATGCATAGCCTCAATTACAGCAGGCGCAAGAGGAAGTGTAACATCTCCTATACCAAGTCTTATAACATCCTTGTCAGGATTAGCTTCGCTAAATGCATTAACCTTTTTACCGATAGTTGAAAAAAGATAACTTCCTGGTAACTTCAAATAGTTTTCATTAATTTTAAACATAATATCACATTTCCTCCATACTTTAAATATTTTATAATTATTAAACCCAAATCATTGCAAACTGACGCCTGCAACAATTTGGGAAATAAATTTTAACACACTATAGATATTCTTATTACAGGAAGTATTTAACTCCGGATTCGAATATCTTTTGATCCTGCTCACCGAAAATGTTGATGGCAACATTCTTACCGATACGCTCTGAATGGCACATCTTACCAAGTACTCTTCCGTCAGGGCTTAAGATACCTTCGATTGAAGCATAAGAGCCGTTTGGATTGAAATCCTCATCCATTGAAGGAGTACCGGATAAATCAACATATCTTGTAGCAACCTGTCCGTTGGCAAAGAGCTTCTTAATTGTTTCATCATCAGCAACGAAACGACCCTCACCGTGTGAAGCAGGTATGGTATATACATCTCCGAGCTTAGCTTGTGAAAGCCAAGGAGAATTATTGGAAACAACCTTAGTATAAACACTCTTTGAAATGTGACGTCCAAGAGAGTTTGTAGTAAGAGTCGGTGAATTATCACTGAGTGGAACTATGTGACCGTTTGGTACGAGGCCAAGCTTAATAAGCGCCTGGAAACCATTACAAATACCAAGTACAAGTCCATCCCTGTTATCAAGTAAATCGTGAACGGCATCCTTTATCTTTTCATTTCTAAAGATTGCCTCGATAAACTTAGCGGAACCATCAGGCTCATCACCGGCTGAAAAACCGCCTGAGAACATAATAATCTGTGAATCATTTATTGCATTTACAAATGCATCAACAGATTCTACAATCTGATTCTCTGTCATATTCTTAAATACAACAGTATTTGTATCAGCACCGGCATTGATAAAGCTTCTGGCTGTATCATATTCACAGTTTGTTCCAGGGAATACAGGTATAAATACCTTAGGTTTTGCAACCTTAATCTTAGCTTCAAAGCTCTTATTTGCATCGAATAAATCATCTGCAAATTCAGGTGCGATTACATTTGACTTTGTAGGGTAAACACCCTCCAATGGAGCCTTCCAGCACTCAAGAGCCTCGTCAACCTTAATGATTTCAGGTCCTACAACGAATTGTGGCTGCTCTGTAACAGTACCGATTAATGTATAATCAATTCCTAAGCTGTCGAGTACATTTTCAGGAACTTCAGCAAGAATTGCACCGTAATCTTTCTTGAATAACTGATTCTTGGTAAGGTTAGTTTCAAGTGTTACACCGAGCTTATTACCGAATGCCATCTTTGAAACCGCCTCGCAGATACCACCGAAACCGATAGCATAAGCCGAAACAAGCTTCTTATCGCAGATAAGCTCATATATGCTCTTATAAAGAGCTGCAACCTTATCATATACAGGTAAGTTATATTTATCTCTTTCAATTGAGAATAATACAAGTTTATTTCCGGGTGTTTTTAACTCAGGGCTGATTACATTTTCAGCATCAGCTATATCAACAGCAAAGGAGCAAAGTGTAGGTGGAACATCTATTTCATTAAATGTACCGGACATTGAATCCTTACCACCGATTGACGGAAGTCCGAAAGCCATCTGTGCGCTAAATGCACCGAGCATTGCTGCCATTGGCTCGCCCCAACGCTTCTTATCCTCGCTCATTCTCTTGAAGTATTCCTGGAAGGTGAAACGGATTCTGGATGTATCACCGCCGGAAGCAGCAATCTTAGCCATTGATGAAACTACAGAATAAATTGCACCGTGATATGGGCTCCAGGAAAGAAGATATGGATCCATTCCGTAACTCATCATTGTAACTGTACTGCTCTCTCCTACTTCAAGCGGAAGCTTACCAATCATTGTCTGAATCGGTGTAAGCTGATATTTACCACCGAAAGGCATAGTAACCGTACCTGCACCGATAGAGCTGTCAAACTGCTCCGAAAGCCCCTTCTTGGAGCATACATTTAAATCCTTGAGGGTATCTAACCAGGTACGACGAATGTCAATCTTCTCATCTTTAATATCAAATGGATTTACACCCTCCTCAGGCATGGATACATATACATCTGTTTCCTGATGAGCACCGTTTGAATTAAGAAATTCTCTTGAAATATCAACAATTACTTTATTTCTCCACTTCATTACGAGTCTCTTCTCTTCGGTAACTGTAGCAACAGTTACTGCTTCGAGGTTTTCCGACTCAGCAAATTGAAGCATCTTTTCTTCATTTTCAGGCGATACAACAACCGCCATTCTTTCCTGCGACTCTGAAATCGCAAGCTCGGTTCCGTCTAAACCTGCATATTTCTTAGGAACCAAATCAAGGTTAATAAGGAGACCGTCCGCAAGCTCACCGATAGCTACAGATACACCGCCTGCACCGAAGTCGTTACATTTTTTAATAATAGATGTAACCTCAGGTCTCTTAAATAATCTCTGAATCTTTCTCTCTGTAGGAGGATTACCTTTCTGTACCTCGGCACCGCAGGTATCAATTGATGCTGTAGTATGTGCCTTTGATGAACCGGTTGCACCACCGATACCATCACGGCCTGTTCTTCCTCCAAGTAATATAATCCTGTCTCCCGGATCTGAGTTCTTACGAATAACATTTTTACGAACTGCAGCACCCATAACAGCGCCGATTTCCATTCTCTTTGCAACATAGTTCGGATGATAGATTTCATCAACGATTCCGGTTGCAAGTCCTATCTGGTTACCATATGAACTATAACCCTCAGCCGCTCCGGTAACAATTTTTCTC
>JAILOA010000240.1 GCA_024691065.1 Lachnospiraceae bacterium
TAACAGCATAAATCTTTAAAACTTTTAATCATAACCGATTCCGGGAAAGAGAGGAATTATCATGAACGCATGTGGAAGTGTATTTAAATATGGTGATAATGTGGATACCGACGTAATTATCCCTGCAAGATACTTAAATGCAACGACAGGCGAAGAGCTTGCAAAGCATTGTATGGAGGATATAGATGCGGATTTCGTAAATAAGGTAAAGCCCGGTGATATCATCGTGGCTGAGAAAAACTTTGGTTGTGGCTCATCACGTGAGCATGCACCTATTGCCATCAAGGCATCAGGAATTTCCTGCGTTATTGCGGAAACATTTGCCAGAATTTTTTATAGAAATGCAATCAATATCGGCCTTGCAATCATTGAGTGTCCTGAGGCAGCAAAGGAAATCAAGGCAGGTGATGAAGTCGAAATTGATTTTGACAGTGGTGTAATAGTTGATAAGACAACAGGAAAAGAATATAAGGGACAGGCGTTCCCACCGTTTATGCAGAAGATTATCAAGGCAGAAGGTCTGGTAAATTACATTAATGAAAATAAATAATAGAAAAATTTTAATGCAAAAAAAGAAAATCAGATTTAAAATCGAATATTTAGATTATATAAATAGAATAATTTGATTTTCCAAAAAGAAAATAGTTAAATTTTAAAAATCCATATTGTTTAAATATAAAGGTTCTCGGGGAAATCCCCGGGAACCTTTTCTTAATGAAGACATGTATCAATAAAAAACTATTATTCCATTTCATTATAGGTTATATAATTTGATTTGTTTGAAGTAAGAAGTTCATTCTTCATAACACCAATTCTTTTATAACCCTTTACATTATCCCACCAACCATATTCAGGACCGTCATCACCACAAATATCATATGAATCGGCATCTAAATCGTCAATGCTAACCGTACCATCGGCATATTTAATGGCATTGTAGAATTTAACAGGTAAATATACAGTAGTCGGTTTAAATTCTTTTTTCTTGCTTGTTACTTTAGTTGAATAAATTACATATATTATATTATGATAATCCCATGTATCCGAATCTTTATTATTCAAGAAGAAATAACCTTCGTATTTAAGAGAACCGCGTCTTATATATGATTTATTTGAAGCAAAGTAGCTTATAATAGCATCTCTCGCACCCGACTTCATATTAGACATAATTGAAGTATCCAAATCCTCAGGTTCTGACGCATATGCATCTACATTTTCTACTGTATAAGTTTTTTCTGTTTCCGTTACCTTGATTCCCTGTGAGGCATAGTAATCTTCCAAGTCCTCATCCGAATCCTCTCCGGAGTAGCTGCTTAAGGTGATTGTAACTTCATCACCAAGATCATAGTGATAATCCTTATCATAATCATAGTCAAAATTGAATAAACTGATATAATCATCATCTTCGTCATATTCAATGTTTACATTTGCATTAGGAGCCATTCCCTCAAATGTAACCGTAATATGGTCAAACGGATTGTATTCTTCAATCTTTTTAAGACCTTTAACTTCAAGTTCTTTCTCTTTTCCAACGAATTTAACCTTGATTTTCTTAGCAAGATCATTATCGAATTTAAATGTAAGCTTTATTTTATCGCCATTTGAAAGTTTGGACTCTTTTGATAACTTATAATCTAATTTATCGCAAGCTTTGTAGATGTTATATATTTTTTTGGCTTTTTTGGTTGTAGCTTTTGTATCAAGAATTAAATCAGTTAATTCGATATCTTCTAATTCTTTCTTGGAAAAACCTGCAGCTTTACATACATCCGTGTAAAGCTTATCATAATCAAAATCTACTTCGGTGTTTCCATATCCATTGTATCCGGTATAATTAACTTTTATATAATCATTTAAATCGATTTTTGTTTTTCTGTTTACGATAAGTAATATTGTTACAACTATGGCTATAACAGCGCCGGCCGAAATACCTATTATTTTAAACAATTTAGCTTTATTTATAGGTGGTTTTGCAAAGGCAGGAGCCGGATTTTGATTATTAAAACCCTGATTATTAAAACCCTGATTTTGATTATCGAATCCCTGATTATTAAAACCTTGATTATTAAAACCCTGATTATTAAAACCCTGATTATTAAATCCCTGATTATTAAAACCTTGATTATTAAATCCCTGATTATTGGAATCGTTATTATTTAATGATTGATCATTATTGGCATTTGCCTCGTTTTTAAATAAAATTGAAGGAATTTGACTTCCGCAATTACTACAAAAGCGACTACCTTCAGGGTTATCTGTACCGCATTTTGGACATATCATATTTTTTTTCTCCTTAAAACATTATCTTATTTTAAATATATTTTAATTATAAAATAAATAATTATAAATTAATAAATATCATAATCACTTATATCATTA
>JAILOA010000033.1 GCA_024691065.1 Lachnospiraceae bacterium
TCAGCGTAACATTCGTCGATGTCACCCGGACGTCTGGCCGTAATCTTGTATGGTAACTCCTTACCGCAAGCCTTTTCAAATGCATGTATAATATCAAGTACACTGTATCCGATACCTGTACCAAGATTATAGGTAACAAGTCCCGGATTCTCCTCTAACTTCTTAAGTGCTGCAAAATGCGCCTCAGCGAGGTCCATTACATGTATATAATCCCTGACTCCTGTTCCATCCGGTGTATCATAATCATCACCGAATACATTGATACATTCAAGCTTACCTGCTGCAACCTTTGCAACATAAGGAACAAGGTTATTCGGAATACCATTGGGATCTTCGCCGATAAGACCGCTCTCATGAGCACCGATCGGATTAAAATATCTGAGTAATGCTATATTTAATGTATCATCCGCCTTATAAATATCACGAAGCATATCCTCTATGATAAGCTTTGTTCTACCGTAAGGATTTGATACCGAAAGCGGAAAATCCTCACGAATAGGCACGCTGTCAGGCTTACCGTAAACAGTAGCCGATGAACTGAATACAATATTATGAACATTATGCTTCTTCATACTGTTAAGCAAATTAAGGGTACTCTTTAAATTATTATCAAAATATCTCAAAGGAATCTGACAGGATTCACCAACCGCCTTAAGACCTGCAAAGTGGATTACACTATCAACATTTTCCTTCTCAAAGATATCATCCAATTCCTTCTCTGAAAGCATATCAACCTCATAAAACTTAAGGTCTTTGCCTGTAATCTTCTTAACTCTTTCCAGGGATTCTTTACTTGAATTAACCAAATTATCTACTACCACAACTTCAGCACCGTTTTCCAGCAATACTAAACAAGTATGACTTCCGATAAAACCGGCACCACCTGTAACTAAAACTTTCATGACATTTTCCCTCTCTTTCCGACAATTTATACGGCTTAATTATATATGCTTTTTTTTGTTTTGTAAAGATATATTCGTAAGATTCGGGCTTTGAAGGTATTTTACGGAAAAAAACAAGGGGGAAAAATCCCCCCTGTCCGTTAATCATTTCACAAATGATATTAAATATAATAATTGAAATATAAATCAATCAACTATATAAAGTTAATCATAAATAAACTAAATACAAATGACCTTACATTTATTTAATCTTCTTATAGCATTTCTTTAATATCTTCTTATTCTTCTTAGCCGCAGTACCCTTAACCTTAATCTTCTTCTTACATCCCTTAAATGCATTCTTCTGTGCACTCTTAAGAGCTGTACAGAGTTTAAGAACGGAAAGCTTCTTACAATTATTGAAGCAAAGCTTAGGAATCTTCTTAATATTCTTGTTAAGAATAACAGTCTTAGCCTTGGCATTTGCGAATGCCTTATTTGCGAGCTTCGTAACATTGTAATCAGCGCTATTATAATTAACCTTAGCCTTAACATTTAACTTGGCAGCCTTCTTACCGCTTGCTGTAAGACCAACAACGGAAAGCTTATTTGATGCAAGAACTTTATACTTAAAGTTTCCTGATTCAATTGTATCTCCTACAGATACAGACTGTGCTGTAGTTGCAGAAGCTGTTGCTGCTGCCTTGGTAGCAGGCTTTGCACCTGAAGGAGCTAAAGTTGCAGCACTCTTACTTGCCGGAGCTGAAGTTGCATCTGCTGCCGGAGCTGAAGTTGCAACCGGATTGGTTTCTATAGGTTCAATCTGCTTTGGTGTTTCTGTTTCCTCTTCCTCAGGTGCAGGTGTTGAACCGTCAAGAGCAATTCCTGTCTCAGGCTCAACGTATGTAAGATCCTCGATATCCTGTAATACAGCATCAAGACCCGTAATCTTAAATGAAATCTCAAGGCTCTTTGAAGGTAATTTATACTTTCCGCTTAAATCAATATCTGTCATGGCGTATGTTTCATTAAACCACTTATCTATAAGCAGGAAGTTCATATATTCCTCTTCAGGCATTACCTTGGTATCATATCCACCATCTCCGATTTCCTGACCATCATATGATACATGTACATCAGAAACTTCAATTCCAGTATCACCATATTTACTGATGTCAATATTGGTTGAAATACCAAGAATATTAAAATGATTAGCAGCCGATAAATTAATACCATCATAGGAAAGTGTATATTCACCATCTCCTGTAATGGTGGCATCAACTACCTTTATGGAATCAGCAGTAACCTCTGTACCCTTTACCTTGATGTAATTCCAGCTGTTTTGCTCAAGTCCGAGCTTATATGTAGGTACATACTCATCTCTGTAATCCCATGTTGGTGTCTGATAGAAAATATAAGCCTTGATTGTTCCTTCCTGTCCCCAGATTTCCTTATCGAGATATTCCTTAATAACACTCTTGTCAATGGATTCAGGTGGCTCGGCACCGCCGCTTTCTCTTTCAGCTGTAGCATCACCATCAGCCTGGTTTACGGTATTGTATAATACTGCAATATCACTGTAAGCAAGCTGGCAGGCTTTTCTGTCAAAGTAATTGCTTGTTTCCCATAAACATGGAACAGCATGATACTTCTGGCAATTCCCAAATACATCATACAGCCACTGGGTTACACTTCCCGAAACTCCGGCAGGATTACAAACACCATGCTCACCGAGAACTACACCATAACCTTCATTGCTGAATTTTTCCAGATTAGCAAATGATTTTGCCATTGCTGTCTGATTTGCCTCCGTATAATATCCATATCCTCCGTCAAGTGC
>JAILOA010000040.1 GCA_024691065.1 Lachnospiraceae bacterium
ATGTAAACAGCTTATAAAAGGCATAATCATACTTTGAAATCGCAAATTTCAGCACCGCCTCGTCGCCCTGAAGCAGATTTACCGCGCCGAATACCAGGACATTTATTCCTATGAGAATCGGCGTCACGTATGCCTTGTGAACGTAATATTGATTGACCTTTACGCTCTCCTCCGCCAATGCCTCCTGCTCTATTTGCCGTTCAGCAGGGGTTTTCAGCATCAACATTCCAATTCCCAAAAAAATCATTACCGAGCTTATCATAGTAAGCACGTACGCCAAATTGTCATTTATAATTTCAAATTGTTCCGTAAATGTAAATAATCCGGCCATATAGGCTGCACCTACAATGACCATAACAAGTCCGATTATCTTTTTCTTATTCAAGCGCTAACCTCCTATTTTTAACACATTTTAATATAATAAACCTACCGGGTTATTTCTATTTCTTTTACATTCTTATTTTAATAAAACCAGAAAAAATTCAACTTCTATGATATAATTTTTTTACCACATTTGCAACGATGATTCAAGGCTTATTACGTATAAAGCCTATATTTAACACTATTTTCACAAAATAGGGCTTGATTTATATATATTAAATGTATTGCCAATACTGCGTGATCTAATTCTTTCTCACTTTGTATCATTATATTTTGCGGGCAGTCAGTTTGTTTTAACTATAACAAACACCAAAATACACATAAAATAAGGATGACCACTGAGCCATCCTTATTTTATGTGTATTACCATAATCTTACGTTACATTTTCCAATTTATAATTCAAATTTTTCATTACGTTTTTAAGTCCGGCTCGCGAGACTTGGCTCGGAAATATAATTCTCATCTCCCGTCCCGGCCGATGATTTATTCTAATCAGTATCCTCTGTAGGTACTTCAATTTCAGCAGGTGCCTCGGTTGGTACTGCATTTTCAGCAGTTTGCATCAGGCATAGCTTTAGTATCATTACGCTCCTCGGAAAATACTTTATTCTAATCAGTTTGCCTCGATCGGAACTTCCAAATCCTCAGTATCCTCGGTTGGTTCTACAATATCACCAGGCTCCTCGGTCGGTTCTACAATATCACCAGGCTCCTCTGTCGGCGCCGGATATTGGCCTCCCAACTCACTCACCTTATCTCCGAAGCAAAGCTGTACGAAATTTGTGGCTCCGTTTAACCACACATCACCGCTGTGAGTTCCGCCCGGATAATAATACCAAAGATGCTCAACCTCATTTTGGGTCAGTTTCATATGGTAGTTGTACGGATTATCTCCGACAGTTGTATCGTTGTCTCCGGAGCAAACCAAAACAATCTTAGGAGCAAACTCCCAGTGCGCTACATTTAGGTAACGGGTTTCTAATGTAGGGGCTGCGGAAAATGAACCGATGTAATTAAAATGATTCTTTATTTTGAATCCAAGTCTCAGGGCCTCCATACCGCCCATCGACAGTCCGCAAACGCCCGTATCCTCAGGCTTATCGGAAACTGCATACTTATCAAGAATGAATGGCTCGAGATCCTTCGTGAATTCCTCCTCGAAAATAGTAAATGCATCAATATTTTGTGGAGCAAATGAAGTTTTACCAAGTCCATCCTTCGGAATAACGTCCGGCATAACCGCAACAAACGGTTTAACCTCACCGGCGGTAATCAATGCATTGAAAATTTTTCCTACATTCATACTCTTCCACTGATTTGCTCTGGCGCCGATTCCGTGAATCATATAAATCACCGGATAGTTCCCATTTTCATCATAATCAGGCGGCAGGTAAACATAAATTTCTCTGTCGGCTCCGACAACATCCGAATGATAAGTTACTGTTTCAATGTTAACGGAACTTGCTTCTACACTATCTCTGTAACCCTTAAAATCAACATTGAAATGTTCTTCAAAAGTCTCTGTTGTCCCGTTGTTCAACTCCTTCGGCCAGGTAATCTGTGCCTCGGGATTAACCTCTGATGGAATAAAGGACTCTTCAGGCTCCTCAGTCGGAGCTGCTGTCTCAACCGGCTTATTTGTAGGCTTAGCAGAGGCAGTTGCTGTAGAATCCGGCTGGTTTCCTGAATTATCCCCCGGATTATTACCGGTATCTGTTGTATTATTAGGCCCTACATTCGACCCCGAATCAGCAGCATTTGTATTGGTGGGTGCAGCAGTATGAGTAGCTGCAGGTGAGGTAGGATTAGTTACTGGACTAATTGTTTGGGCTGCTGCTGTTGTCTGGGCCGGTGTAGAAGCAGGTCCCTTTTTATTCCGGACAATTACTTTACAAGTAAATGTACCTTTTCCGGTCTTAGCAATTATTTTAACCTTTCCCTTACTGATAGCCTTCACAACGCCGTTTTTATTGACGGTCGCTATCTTTTTATTGCTACTTGACCATTTAACCTTCTTTACATTTTTGACCTTAAGCTTCTTGGTTTTTCCTACAGTTAAAACGATTTTCTTGGCATTTAAACCTGCAACTTTCGCTGCATTTATAATGCCAAATGAGGATAAACCAACTGCCATACTCAATGTAAAAATAAATATCTTCTTTTTCATATTCCCCCTCCCGGAAAATGTGTTAAATTATTCGTTCATAAAACAAACATATTAGCTATCTTTCCTGAAAATCATAGATAAAAATGTATCGAACCATATACATAATCGTCACTCTCAACATCTTTCCCCAAAATCATGGATAAAAATGTATCGAACGATATACAGAATCGTCGCTCTCAACATATATCCCAAAATCATGGATAAAAATGTATCGAACTATATACATAATCGTCGCTCTCAACATATATCCCCAAAATCATAGATAAAAAATTCGAATGAGCGTATGCCGATATGTATTATCAGAAAACAAAAATATACATACATTTTCTTGATTTTTATTAATAGTATGATATCATATACATAAAAATATTGAATAAAGGATAACTACCACAAAATATGTTTTAGCGACCTTATTAATTCAACGGGAGAACGAATAATGGATAAAATTATATATTTGACTAACACGGACAAACCCAACTCACTTCCTAAGGTTACATTGTGCGGACATGTCCTCGTCAAGGGGCGGAATGAACATTTTAGGCGTCTGAACAATGAATGGATTATGTACTTGGTTGAGCAGGGGAAAATGTTGATAGTTGAGGACGATATTACCTATACTTTGGTGCCCGGGGATGTGATTATTTTCTCGCCCGGAAGAACTCACTGGGGTATTGAATCGGATAATGACGTCGGATATTTTTATGTGCATTTCAACTGGGATGGGCTGAAAGAGACGTTACATACCGAAGAAGAATACATTTTCAAAATCAATACTGCAATCAACGAAAGTCTTCACAAAGTTGAGGATTATTTTATTGGGCCAAAATACAGCCACTTGACTCCTGCTAATTATACTCAAATGATAGAAGTGGTAAATCATATGTTGGTTGAAAGCAAAAACCGTTATATGAATTACAGTACATTTATAAATTCATTGTTCCATATAATGCTCGTAATTGTACATCGCTCAAACTTTGAAAGGTATAGGAACAGTCAGCAGCAATACAGTTTTATTCCGGAAATTTTGCTTTATTTGAGGAGTCATCTCAGTGAAAAAATCACAAGTGAAATTTTGGAAAATGAAATCAATCTTTCTTTTGATTATATGAACAGAACATTTCGAAAACATACCGGGATGACTATATTTAAGCATTTGCAAAAAATTCGTCTCGAGGAAAGCAAGAAGTTACTTCGCGGCAGTCAATTGAGTATTTCCGAGATTGCGGAAAATACCGGATTTTGCAATGCATATTATTTTTCATCTGTATTTAGAAAGGTGGAAAATATAACGCCAAGCAGGTACAGGAACAAAAGCAGATGAATTATCCGTAAAATGTTTTATCGGTAAATTGTGTTTTATT
The DNA here is from genome assembly GCA_024691065.1 of Lachnospiraceae bacterium. Lineage (GTDB taxonomy): Bacteria > Bacillota > Clostridia > Lachnospirales > Lachnospiraceae > JAEEJA01. Next base: position 3,911 of record JAILOA010000040.1, read on the forward strand.
TGACAGTTCTTTGCCAAGACCTGATTTCAAAGAGGCTAAGGTTAGATTTTTACCGAACTGACTCTTGCACGATTCACTTTAATTATATATACTCTATTAGTGTGTTTTGGGAATCAAAATGGGAATTTGGTCCAAACAAGAAACTTATGGATTTGGTCCAAACAAGAATCTTATGGATTTGGTCCAAACAAGAAACTTATGGATTTGGTCCAAACAAGAATCTTATGGATTTTGCCAAAAAAGAAATATATGATTTTTCCAAAAAAACATATGGATTCAGCAAAAAAAGAAACATATGGATTTGAATTCAGCCCAAAACAAAAAAATACAACTAACGTAATTTACATTTTACTTGAAAGAGGGATAATATGTTTTACAAATTTGCTTCCAAAATCAATAATGCATTTTTAATAATAATAGGTTCGGTAGTCGCTGCATTTGCGATTTCAGAATTTCTGACACCTAATCATATCTTCGACGGCGGCGTTGTAGGTATAAGCATGATCATTGCTCACTTTACACCGATAAAACTTGGAATTCTCACAATCATTCTGAATATCCCATTCTTGATTTTTGCTTGGAAAACAATAGGTCACACCTTCATTATGAAGGCCGGCGCGGCGATGGTTATTTTCTCGACCTCACTCAGTTTTTTCGAGTCGATGGAACCTACTACTGACGACCCGCTGCTTGCTACGGTTTTCGGTGGTATCGTTCTCGGCTTTGGCGTTGGACTTGTGCTTCGTGGTGGCGGTTGCCTCGACGGTACCGAAATCGTCGGAATCATCATCAGCCGTAAAACCAGTCTTTCCGTTGGAAATGTAGTGTTCGGAATTAACATTGTCATCTATATTATCGCCGGCGTGCTGTTTGGTATGAACCACGGACTTTACTCAATCATCATGTATTTCATATCTTCCAAGGTGATTGATATGATTGAAAGTGGTATGGAACAAGGCAAGTCAGTTATGATTGTAACAGAAAACGGCAGGCTTATTGCAGATGAAATATATAAACAATGTGGGCGTACCGTTACATTTCTTTCGGGTGAAGGACTTGTAAGTGGCACGGGCAAGGATATTCTTTACTGTGTGGTTACGCGTGCGGAAATCCACGATATTCGAAGACTCCTTAATGAAATCGGAGTAGAATCCTTCACTACCGTAAGCGATATATCTGAGATTATCGGTACACACATTAAGCAGAATAAAAACAAAAAAACATATAATGAATTATTAGAAGAAAATGATGATAATTGATTTCATTCGAAAACAAAAGAATTTGAAGACAAAGATACAGGTTGAAAACTATGGAAAATATAGTCATATATTGACATAATTATTTCAAAAATATTATAATTTGCTTAGTTTATTTTCTAAGATGGTAAATAGTCCGCTATCGAAAAATAAGCCAAAGAAAAAAGGCACAAGCGAATCTTGAAAACATAAATATTTAGGAGGGATTTTTTATTTTTTCTTAGATTTCTTCGCCTCGAGCGCCTTGTAGGATTTTCTCTCTGATTTTCTTGCGACGAGCACTTTGTGATAAATTTATTTTTTCTTAGATTTCTTCTTGGATTTTTTCGCTGCGAGCGCCTTCTCCGACGGCTTCACGAGGAAGAGGGACATTGCGAGCGCTACAATAAACAACACAAATATCACGTACAATACGGTTTGGTATCCGACCGGATTCATCAGCGTCCCATCGTGCTCGATCCAACTTCCGAAATGATTCACTATCCAGGAAGCAATCTGATTTCCCGACAAGCCCGCAAATGCCCACGCGGACAGCGTCAACCCGTGAATCGCCGATATATTGCTCATGCCGTAATGATCCGCAAGAAGGTTAGGCACATTCGAAAAACCACCGCCGTAGCCTGCATTTACCATCATAATAAGTGCAAGCACCGGTATAATCAAAAATGTATTGCCCTCGCCCTTCACTATTCCGTTTGTAACCATCACGAGCCCCGTCAGGGCAATTGAAATAATAAATATAATCTTATAAACCGTGTTCCGATCCTTCATCCCATCCGCCATAGCAGAAAAACCAAGGCGTCCACCTGCATTGAATATTGCGGAAAATGTAGAGATAATTCCGATAAATGCAGCGAGCCCGATACATTTTACAATCATTTTTTCCTGGGAAATGAGAGCCAGGCCGCAGGTGATATTCAGATAAAACATAACCCAAATGCCGATATAAGTGCTTATTGGCTTGGATTTTATAACCTCAAATGTACCCGGAGCGTCTCCGGATGCAGTCGGCTCATGCCAGCCTGCAGGTTTCTTCAGAAGCCTGTGTCCGATGAACATCAGCACAAAATAAGCTGCCGCAAGGATGAAGAACATCTTCCACACTCCGTCGCCGACTCCATTGACTTTATTAACCGAAAGGCTTGTAAGCATTGAGTTCATGATTGGTGACGCGATTGCCTTCGCCGCTCCGAAGCCCGCCACGGCAAGCCCGGTCGCGAGGCCTTTTCTGTCCTCGAACCAAAGCATCAGGGTCTTGACCGGCGACAAATAGCCTGTTCCGAGGCCAACGCCCATTATGAATCCATAGCTGAAATACAGGCCGATGAGCACAAGCACGCTATGCTGGTGTGTCCCGCCGTATCTTATGAAAAAGCCGGTTCCGGCCATACCCACCGTAAAGCAGATTGTCGCAATGAGTGATGACTTGCGAATGTCCTTCTCAACAATTTTTCCCAAAAATGCAGCTGACATCCCGAGGAAAAATATTGCGAAGCTAAATGCCCACTCGGTCGCACTCTTGCTCCATCCGATATAATCTGCGATTTCCTGACTAAATATGGACCAGCAATATACTGTTCCGATGCTTATGTGAAGAAGGAGCGCAGGAATCGCACCCCTGATCCACTTGTTCTCTCTCCAACCACCCGAATTCGCTACATTTCCCATAGTAATTCCTCACTTTATAATTGATTCACTTTAATTTCCTACCCAAGTTACATAATCTTTATTCTTGAATATATCACCATCCGGCTGACTAATCTCAATTCATAAATATTCAAAAATTATTATTAAGTCCATACATTCGGTTCAAAAAATTGTAACATCAAAGAGGTTAAAGTACAACCATAAAAACATAAGGGGAAATCGGCGTTTTCTTAGCAAGTGAAAATTTGGGGTTAACAATTAGGTAGTTTATTCGACAATTTTGCTATAGTTAATTGAGTAATAAATCAAAAAATGATACAATATATATGTTTATTTATATTTATTTTGATTAATCTTTCACGATTATATTCTATAATCCGTGAATGTCATTTAATTATTGAATGGAGGTTTTAAAATGAAAAAAATAATTAGATCACTTATTCTTTGTGTGTTGTCTGTCATTTGTTTTCTTGGAATGGGAAATGTAGCGAGTGCAAAAACTACAGAGGATGGATTTGAGTACAGTGTAGAAAATGGAGAGGTTACAATAACCGACTACAGTGGGAGTGGAACTGATATTAAGATACCCGGTGAGATAGGTGGGTATAGTGTAACAAGAATAGGGGAATATGCATTTTATAATTGTAGTAGTCTGGAAAGTATTGTTATCCCTGATAGTGTAACAACTATTGAGGCTTATGCATTTTCTAATTGTAGTAGTCTGGAAAGTATTGATATCCCGGATAGCGTAACAAGTATAGGGGGACAGGCATTCAGTAATACCAAGTGGCTTGAGAATAAACAAAAAGAAAATCCATTAGTTATAGTAAATGGAATATTAATTGATGGTACTACGTGTAGCGGGAATGTAACTATTCCAGCAAGTGCAGCAAGTATAGGAAGCAGTGCATTTGAAAAGTGCAATAGTCTGAAGAGCATTGATATCCCGGATAGCGTAACAAGTATAGGGGCATCTGCATTTTATGACTGCAGTAATCTGGAAAGCGTTGATATCCCGGATAGCGTAACAAGTATAGGGGGAGGTGCATTTTTGTTCTGTAGTAATCTGAAAAGTATTGATATCCCGGATAGTATAACAAGTATAGAGGACAGTGTATTTTCTAATTGCAGTAATCTGGAAAGCGTTGATATCCCGGATAGCGTTACAAACATAGGGAAATATGCATTTTCTAATTGCAGTAATCTGGAAAGCGTTGATATCCCGGATAACGTAACAAGTATAGGGAAAAGTGCATTTTTGGGTTGCAAAGGTTTAAAAAATATTGTTATACCTGGAAGCGTAACAAGTATAGGGGAAAATGCATTTTCTAGTTGCAAAGGTTTAAAAAATATTGTTATACCGGGAAGTGTAACAAGTATAGGGGAATATGCATTTTCTTTTTGCCGTAATCTGGAAAGAATATATATATGTTCAAAGGATATAATTATAGATGGGATTATTTTTAAAAATACTGATTGTATTATATATGGATTTGAAAATTCATCAGTACAAGAATATGCCGAAAATTGTGGTATCACTTTTAAGTCTATAACAGAAGATGCAGGTGATGAACCTATTAAATTCGTGTCGATTCCTGCTACAAAATCAGGTTTAACATATAACGGAGAAGAACAAACAGGCATTATTTCCGATGATAACCCTACCGTAGCAACGGGAAGTTCTGCCGGTTATTATACGGTAGTATCCGAAAGTGC
>JAILOA010000244.1 GCA_024691065.1 Lachnospiraceae bacterium
TTTCCGCCGAATACTCTTGCTGCTGAAACAGCTACGATAACAGGAAGGAATGCAAATGCTGTATTTGCAATCATATCGAGGAATGCATACCAGTCGGTAGAAGCAAATGAAGGAATAGCTTTACCTAAAGCTTCTACAACACCCATCATAAGACCGGAAGCAACGATTGCAGGAAGGATAGGTACGAATACGTCACCTACTGATTTTAATGCTCTCTTCCATGCAGGCTGTTGTGCTGCAGCTGCATTCTTTACATCATCCTTGGTTGCAGCTGTCATACCTGTAACACTAAGGAACTCATCATAAACCTTATTTACAGTACCGGTACCGATTATCAACTGAACCTGTCCGTTTGATTCAAATAAACCTTTTACACCATCAACATTTTCCAATGCTTTCTTATCAATCTTTGTATTATCTGCAAGCACAAGCCTCAACCTGGTTGCACAATGTGCTGCCTGAACGATATTATCTCTTCCGCCTAAATGGCTGTATATCTCTTCAGCGCACTTTCTATAATCTAATGCCATATATATGCCCTCCTTATTTATATTGTTTTATATATTAAAACCTATATATATTTATTTAAAATGTTTTATTCGCGTCTGTATCTACTAAAAATACCGCGCTCCCATCCAAAATTATTTTAATATAACTACCTGCCTTACTATGAGAACCTCCCATATCAGACAGTAAATCGATTATTCTTTGGAAGCTTTATATTCAGCTACATTGGTCTCCAACACAACCTTCCTTAACGGAAGCACTCTACCCGGTGATACTGAAAGCTCATCATAGCCCATAGCAAGGAATTCCTTAGTAAGTGTTAAATCCGAACCAAGCTCACCACAGATACCTGCCCAGGCACCACCCTTATGAGCGCCGTCCACAATCATCTTAAGCATCTTCATAAGTCCCGGATGATGTGAATCATAGAAGTCATCCAATGTTTGATTCTGACGGTCAATAGCTAAGGTATATTGAGTCAAATCATTTGTTCCTACAGAGAAGAAATCAACCTCCTCGGCAAGCTCCTCAGCCATCATAACAGCTGCCGGAGTTTCAATCATAATACCAAGCTCGATATCCTTATCATACTTTAAGCCTTCAGAATCCAGTTCCTGCTTCACTTCATTAACTATTGTCTTAATCTTCTTTACTTCATCAACAGAAATAATCATCGGGAACATAATGGAAATCTTACCAAAGGCAGATGCTCTTAAAATAGCTCTTAATTGGGTTTTAAAGATTTCAGGCTGTGTAAGACATATTCTTATGGCTCTCATACCCATTGCAGGATTTTCTTCCTTAGGAAGATTAAAATAATCCGCCTGCTTATCGGCACCGATATCAAGAGTCCTTATGATAACCTTCTTTCCGGCCATGGATTCCGCAACCTGCTTATAAATAGCAAATTGCTCTTCCTCTGTTGGATAATCATCAGAACCGAGATATATAAATTCCGATCTGAATAAGCCTATGCCACCGGCATCATTTTTAAGAACCAAGGCAAGATCCTTTGTATTTCCGATATTTGCATATATGTTAATATGCTGTCCGTCAAGAGTTACATTTTCTTTTCCTTTTAATTGCTCTAATAAAGCTTTTTTCTCAAGCTCTTTATCAAGTAACTTTTTCTTCTCTTCCAGCACATCTTCATCAGGCTCAACATATACCTTACCCTCAAAACCATCAACAACGGCCATCTTTCCGTCCATCTCATCATCCAAAGGTATCTCACAACCTATGATAGCCGGAATATTCATTGTTTTCGCAAGGATTGAAGTATGTGAATTAGCTGAACCATGTACAGTTACAAATGATAAAATCTTATCCTTATCCATCTGTACTGTCTCAGAAGGAGCTAAGTCATCAGCAACTACAATTACAGGTTCATCTGAAGATATACCGGCATCACCGGCACCTGAAAGCGCCGAAATAATTCTCTCGGTAATATCCTTAATATCTGCAGCACGTCCTCTGAAGTATTCATCCTCCATATCCAAAAACATCTTTTGGAAGTTATCTCCGGTTTCAGCTACCGCATATTCAGCATTAACCTCTTGTGTACGGATTATATTCTCTACCGAATCAATATAATCTCCGTCGTCAACCATCATCTGATGAGCCTCAAAGATTTCAGCTCCGGATTCTCCAACCTCCTTTACAGCCTTTTCGTAAAGGTCTTGAAGCTGTTTGATGGAAAGCTCTCTTGCCTTAGTATATCTGTCTATCTCAGCCTCTACGTCAGTTATCTTCTCTCTCTTAACTATTTGCTCAGACTTCTTATAAACAGAAAGTTTACCAATGGCAACTCCCTCGAATACGGCCTTCCCTTGATAAATAACCATATTTCTCCTCCAATCTGTGCCTTAAGCACATGCTTTGGATGCAAACCTCTATATTATGTAAACCTTTTCATAATGCAAATAGTAATATCGCACAAAATATAACTGATTATTTTAATCAAAATATATCCTGATTGCCTTAATATTTACACCTCACGAGCTAAAATCCATAAAAAGACATTCACATCATTTCCGTATTAAATTTTGTAAATTGAACAAGTTCATTTCATAAAATATGTAATCGTTTTCACATACATTCATTATATGTGCAAAAATATAATATGTCAACAAAAAAATGAAAAAAATATGAAATTTTTTTTAAAAAAAAGAACCAACCTCAAAAAGGTTGATTCTTTTATATTTTAAAGCCTATATATATTGTTATAATACAGCAGGTAATATAATATTACCTACTATTCCAAGGATAGATGCAATAATTGCCGAGGCAATAACATCTTTAGGGAAATGCACTCCCATTACAACCCTGAAAATCCCCAGCCATACTGCCATAACAATAATTGCTATTCCTAAAGGTTTAAATACCGAAAATACAGCATATCCTACAGCAAAACAACTGAATACATGACGACTCGGAAAGGACTCTCCCTTCTTTCTCTTGGCAGGATTCCTGAATTTTCTGTAAAGAGGTGTAAATTCGTAAACCTCATAAGGTCTCGGTGCATTACGAAGCTTCCTGTAAATCGTAACAACTATAAAACCAAGCAACGGAACCAGAATATAATTAATCTGCCTGACATCTTTTAAATCTACATAGAAACCGATTTTATTTCCACTGAAAAAATATAAATATATAAATCCGACTATGTAGGTAAGACCTGTAACGAACACAAATATCGATGTAAAGCCTTGAATATAGTTACTCAATTCATCCTTTTCAAGTTGTTTCATAATATGTTCGTAGGTTTCTTTCTTCAAAATTATACCTCTTTTCTGTCATTAATAATTCTTTATTACCTGCTTAGTAGATATAAACATCCATGGTATTTCATATTATATTTGTCTATTTTATATCTATCTAATCATAAAACAGGATTATATTTCATACAATTCTTCCAAATGCATAGATATCCGGAAATTATATATGTCCGTCTCTGTGCATAGAAAATTTATCCATAGGATAATTTTCCAGGTTGGATAATATCTTTCTGTCATCGGCATTGTCAAACAGCTTATTACGTGCCTTTACAATCTCATTTGTAGCAACAGTATTTGAAGGGCCACCGACACATCCGCCAACGCAGATCATACCTTCTATAAAGTCAGCAGGGAGTCTTCCCATCTTAAGAAGAGTAAGTGCTTTCTTACATTCATTACCGCCCGCACAGGTTTGTAACTTAATCTCCGAGGTATCCTCTCCTCTTTCCTGCATACACTCTATAACAGCCGCTGCAACACCGCCACTGCCGGCAAACTTCTTACCGAACAGAGAAGCTTCCTGATAGTTGGTTTCAACAGGCTTAAGCTCAACACCCTTTGATTTAAAGAGTGATAATAACTCACCGAATGTAATTACATAATCTGCATTATCAGGAACCGATTTATCATCAGCCTCTGTTTTCTTTGCAATACACGGACCGACAAAAACTGTAACACATCCCGGATGCAAATATTTTAAATATCTTGAAACCGCACACATCGGAGAAACAGTTGAAGACATATTCTCTTCAAATTGTTGCGGAAAATGTTTCTTAAGCATATTAATAAATGCAGGACAACATGAAGTAGTCATCTTCTTGCCTTCCTTATATGCCTCGGACCACTCTGCAGCCTCGTAAGCAGCCGTCATATCTCCGCCGAGACCTACCTCTACCATATCGGTAAAACCGGTCTCCTTAAGAGCTACTCTGATGGATTCCATAGAAATATCCGCACCAAACTGACCTTCTGCAGCAGGAGCACACATTGCATAAATTTCCTTGCCGGCCTTAATCTCGGAAATAATCTGAGTTAAAAATGTTTTGGAACCGATAGCTCCGAACGGACAACTGTGAATACAATGTCCACAGCTGATACATTTCTCTTCATCAATATGACAGAAACCATATTCATCAAAGGAAATGGCATCTACCGGACAAGCTCTTTTACAAGGACGTACCAAATGTACAATCGCATCAAAAGGACAAGCCTGTGCACAAAGTCCGCATTCTTTACATTTTGACGGATCAATATATGTTCTGTGAGGTCCTCTTGAAATAGCGCCGAATTTACAGGCACTCATACAAGGCTGTCCTAAACATACACGGCAGTTATCGGTTACTGAATAAGATGCGATGGAACACTCATCACAGGCAGGCTTTATAACCTGAACTATACTTTTTGAGCCCTGATTTGCCTTTGTATTTTGGCCTGTAGCAAGCTTAATACGCTGTCTTACAATCTCTCTTTCCTTATAAACACAACACCTATAGGATGGTCTTGGCCCCGGAATAATCTCCTCTTCAAGAGCCTCCATATGTTCATAATCAAGCTTGTCGTCCCAGGCAAGCCTCGCGACATCCTCCATAATTCTGTGTTTTAAGCCCACAATACCTTTGTCGTTTTGAATCACTCGCATACCCTCCATTTCTAGTATTAAATTGTCCATAGCTCCTTAAAACAATGCCTTAAGAAGATATGTAAGCCATAGTGTAATATGTTCATCCCAATAGGGATTGTAAAATGTAATAAGAGAAAATGATTTCCCTTAAGTTAAATATTGATAAAATTCGTCCGTAAAACGAATAATAATTTACATTTTTAATTTTCTTCCGCCATAGAAGATTTTGAATAACATAACAAATATAATTTTAAGTATTTATAATAATATTATTCCTCATTACTTTCATTAACAGAAAGTCCAAGCTCTGCAAGCTGTGTATCCTCGACAATATCAGGAGCTCCTGTAAGTAGGCAGGATGCATCCTTAACCTTAGGAAATGCTATAACATCTCTGATACTCTCCGACTTAGACATAAGCATAACAAGTCTGTCAAGACCATAAGCAAGTCCTGCGTGAGGTGGTACACCATATTTAAAGGAGTTAAGAAGGAAACCGAAGTTCTCCCACGCTCTCTCCTCTGTAAATCCAAGTTCCTTAAACATTCTTTCCTGAATATCATTTTGATGAATACGGATAGAACCGCCACCGATTTCATTTCCGTTAAGAACTATATCATAAGCTCTTGCACGCACACGACCCGGATCGGTATCCAAAAGTTCAAGATCCTCCTCCATAGGCATTGTAAATGGATGGTGCATAGCTAAATATCTTCCCTGCTCATCCGACCATTCAAGCAACGGGAATTCAGTAACCCATACGAATCTAAATACATCTTTATCTATTATATCAAGTTCGTTTGCTAATTTCAACCTAAGAGTTCCCAAAACATCCCAAACGATTTTATTTTTATCCGCTGCGAAAAGAAGTAAATCTCCGGCCTCGCCTTCAAGTTTCTCGATAAGACTGTTAGTTGTCTCCTCGGATAAAAACTTTGTAAATGAAGATTTCATACTTCCGTCGGACTTTAACTGGATATATGCAAGTCCCTTTGCTCCTATTTCCTTCGCAGTTTCTACAAGGGCATCAATCTTCTTACGAGGCATATCACCCTGACCCTTAACATTGATAGCACGTACAGAGCCACCATTCTCAAGAGCTCCCGTAAATACACCAAAACCGCAATCCTTTACAAGCTCTGATACATCCTTTAATTCCATACCGAAACGCATATCAGGCTTATCGGAGCCGAATCTGTCCATTGCTTCCTGCCATGTAATACGCTCAATAGGAAGCGCTACATCTACATCCAAAACTTCTTTGAAGAGTTTCTGAAGAAGTCTTTCATTTACATCAAGTACATCTTCCTCATCAACAAAAGAAAGCTCCATATCAATCTGTGTAAACTCAGGCTGTCTGTCTGCTCTTAAATCCTCATCCCTGAAGCATCTTGCAATCTGGAAATAACGATCATATCCGGCACACATAAGAAGCTGCTTAAAAAGCTGTGGAGACTGCGGAAGCGCATAAAATGTACCGTTATGCACTCTACTTGGTACAAGATAATCACGTGCACCCTCAGGTGTTGATTTGGTAAGAATCGGAGTTTCTATCTCTAAGAATCCTTCATCCTCAAGGAATTTCCTTGTGATATTGGAGATTCTGCTACGCATAAATAAAGCATTCTGAAGCTCCGGACGACGTAAATCAAGCGTTCTATATTTAAGACGAATTGCTTCGTCGGTCTTTATACCGGCCTCAATAGGGAACGGTGGTGTTTCAGCCTCGGATAATACTCTTAATTCATCAGCATTAATCTCGATTTTGCCCGTCTTAAGATTTTCATTTACAGCTCCGGCACGCTTATTAACCTTACCTGTAACAGCTATTACAAACTCACTGCGAAGCTTATACGCCTTATCAAATACG
>JAILOA010000077.1 GCA_024691065.1 Lachnospiraceae bacterium
CTCAGGGACTCGAAGCAGATTAAGCTTATAATGCTTCTGGTGGATATAAGACATTCACCGAATTCGAATGATAAGCAAATGCTTGACTGGTGTCTTTCCTATGGCTACAATCCTGTTATTATTGCCACGAAGGCCGATAAAATCAAGCGTTCACAGCTTCAAAGACAAACAAGCGACATAAAGAAAACCCTGGGACTCACAGAGGAAACTCCGATAGTTCCTTATTCTTCACTTACCAGGCAGGGGCTCGCGGATGTCTTTGAATATATCGATTATATTATGGAATTGTACAACAAGGGCGAAATATAAATCGCAGGATTTAACAAAATAAACAAATTTTTAGTTTAATATGGGTAAATCGAGGTGATACATTTTGGTTTACCACACATATGTAATTTTTGTTTTATGCTGTTTGAAGAATGCATTGAAATATGTTAATGATTAGTTGTAAAAATTATATTTAATTTTAATAAAGGATGCATATAAAGATGCATCGAAAATATATATAACAAGGAGAAATCAAATGAAGGTTCTGGTTTTGTGTGGTGGAAGTAGTACGGAGAGAGATATCTCAATAACCTCCGGCACAATGGTTTGTAAGGCTTTAAGAGAAAATGGACATAATGCTGTTCTGGTAGATGTAATCGAGGATGCTACATTAAATGAGTTTGATGAGGGTATGGCCACTGATTATAATGTTGAGGCTGCAGCCGAAAAGTACAGAGCCTTAAATAACAAGATATGGTCAAAGGTTAGAAATAACCAGATCAAGCAATTGGTAGGAAAGAATATTTTGGAGCTTGCAAATGAAGCGGATATAGTATTTTTGGCACTTCACGGATCTAACGGTGAGGACGGAAGACTTCAGGCCATGTTTGATTTATTTGGAATCTGCTATACAGGTGCAGGATATTTATCGAGCGCGATGTCTATGGATAAGACCATAGCTAAGGAAATTGTAAAGGCTTACGGTGTGCCGGTTCCTAAGGGAATTACCATCAGTAAGGAGGATTTTCTTAAGGATAAGAGCAAATATACACTGGACGAATTGTCATTTACTTCCAGGGTTGTTGTGAAACCTGAGTGCGGCGGTTCAAGCGTCGGCGTTACATTTGCAAACGGAGAAGAGGAGTTTAAGAAGGGACTAAAGCTCGCATTTACTTATGAAGATAATGCAGTTGTTGAAAAGTATGTCGGTGGACGTGAATTTTCGGTCGGAGTAATCGAGGGTAAGGCGCTTCCTATTATCGAAATCATTCCGGAGCCGGGTACATTTTATGACTATGAAAATAAATATAACGGAAAGCCACAGGAGGTTTGTCCTGCAGAGCTTTCGGTTGAGGATACAAAGGCTATGCAGCAATATGCCGAGAAGTCAGCAAAGGCTTTGGGATTAAAAGATTATTGCAGAATCGATTTCCTTATGGATAAGAAGAACAATATGTATTTCCTTGAGGCCAATACGCTTCCGGGAATGACTCCTACAAGCCTGCTTCCGCAGGAGGCTGCACAGGTGGGAATGAACTTTAATGAGTTATGCGAGAAGATTATTAAAATTGCACAGAGTAAGGAAGATTGATATAAGCTGGAAGATTAATTTGATTTGAATTATAATATATAGATAATCAGGTGAAGGTGAAATTGTTTTTAATATCTATTAAACCGGTGGACAAATTATAAAGGCATTGGTTGATATATTAAGCCGACATCCTAAAATGTGGGAATTATTAATTTAGAACTTAAAAATATTTTATATAAAGGAGATTAAAATTATGGCAAATCCAATAGTTACATTTGAAACAAATCAGGGAATATTTAAGGCAGAGCTTTATCCGGAGATTGCTCCAAATACCGTAAATAACTTTATTTCATTGATTAATAAGAATTTTTACGACGGAGTTATTTTCCACAGAGTTATTGAAGGTTTTATGATTCAGGGCGGTGATCCTAACGGAACAGGAACAGGTGGTCCGGGATATCATATCGACGGGGAATTTTCCGCAAATGGTTTTAAGAATGATTTAGTACATGATGTTGGTGTGCTTTCCATGGCTCGTGCGATGGATCCTAATTCTGCAGGTTCACAGTTCTTTGTAATGCATGAAAAATCACCACATCTTGATGGCCAGTATGCTGCATTCGGTAAGGTTATTGAGGGAATGGAGGTAGTTAATAAGATTGCTACCACAGAGACAGATTTCCGTGATATGCCAATAGAGAATCAGGAGATGATTAAGGTTACGGTTGATACATTTGGAGTTGATTATCCGGAGCCTGTGACACACTAATATTTAGGACAGAAATGTTTCGTAGATTGATTTAATAGTAGAGAAGGTAAAAAACTATATATTTGACTTATTGATATATAGGTTATTGGGATGTAACAGTATGTAGGGAGGTATTCGAATGGATAATAGTAACCCTAACAATGAGACGTCCATCAGTCAGGAACTTCAGGAAAAAATTGATACATTGAATACCTGGGTAAATGAATCAAAATCCACGGTGTTTTTTGGTGGTGCAGGGGTTTCAACAGAGAGTGGAATTCCTGATTTCAGAAGTGTGGATGGACTTTATAATCAAAAATATGATTATCCGCCGGAAACTATGATTTCACATACATTTTTTGTGAAACATCCGGATGAATTTTATAGATTCTACAAGGATAAGTTGATTATTCATGGAGTGAAGCCGAATATTACGCATAATAAGCTTGCCGAGCTTGAGAATGCCGGAAAGCTTGATGCCGTGGTAACCCAGAATATTGACGGTTTGCACCAAATGGCCGGGTCAAAGAAGGTATATGAGCTTCATGGAACTGTCCTCAGAAATTATTGCACACAGTGTGGTAAGAGATATGAGGGTACTGATGTAATTGAGAATGCACCGGGCGTACCGAAATGTACCTGCGGTGGTACGATTAAACCGGATGTGGTTTTGTATGAAGAGGGACTGGATCAGGATATTTTGGAAGGTGCCGTAAATGCAATAGCAAATGCTGATTTGCTTATTGTCGGTGGTACTTCTCTTGTGGTTTATCCTGCTGCAGGACTTTTGACATATTTCAGAGGGTCGCATTTGGTGCTTGTCAATAAGAGCAGTACGCCTATGGACCATAGGGCAGATTTAGTTATTAATTGCGGTCTGGGAGAAGTATTTAAGAGAATTCAGGTCGGATAATCTGATAGTATTTTGAAAGTGAGGAATTTACAGTGATTGAGGTTAAACATCTTGTCAAGCGCTATGGAAAACACGCTGCGGTTAATGATCTTTCCTTTAAGGTTGATAATGGCAAGGTTGTAGGTTTTCTCGGGCCTAACGGTGCCGGAAAATCCACCACAATGAATATGATTACAGGTTACATAGCGCCGACAGAGGGGCAGATACTTGTAGATGGTGTTGACATTGCCGATAATCCTAAGGTGGCAAAGAAAAATATCGGATATTTACCGGAGATACCACCGCTATATCCTGATTTGAGAGTTCGCGAATATCTTAATTTCGTGGCTGAAATCAAGGGTGTTAAGGGAAAGAAAAGAGCTGAAATGGTCAATGAAATCATGACCAGAGTAAAGATTACCGATGTTTCCGAAAGACTTATAAGACATTTATCAAAAGGATATAAACAGAGAGTCGGTCTTGCGGAAGCGATGATGAATTATCCGAGTATGGTTATTTTGGATGAGCCTTCGGTAGGTCTTGATCCGGGACAGACCATTGAAATGCGTGAGATTATTAAGGAACTTGCAAAGGACCATACCGTTCTTTTAAGTTCGCATATTATGCAGGAAATCAGTGCTGTCTGTGATGAGGTAATTATTATTAACGAAGGGCAGATTTTAACAATCGATACACCTCAGAATATTGTTGAAAAGATGAATACCAACAGTGGTCTTCATATTGTTATCAAGGGCGAAAAGGAAGATATTAAGAATGCTTTGAGAACAATACCTGAAATCGTAGATGTTAAGTACGATGAGACTTGTGAGGAGAATACCATTGGTATGACTTTATATACAAGAAACGGTATTGATATTCGTGAAACCATATTCTTTAAGCTTTCCGAGGCCGGGCTTCCTATTATGGAGCTTGAAAGAGAAGAACTTACTTTGGAGCAGGCATTTATCCGATTGACGGGTGAAGGCTCACGACAGTTTGGCGGTAAGAAGAAAAAGAAGGCTTCAAGGAAAAAGGATAGTTCAGAAGAAGAGGCTGAGGATATTGTTGATGAAGCTGTTGAAGAAACAGATAATGATGAGGAAAATGAGAATGGAGGTAATAAGTAATGTTTGCTATTTATAAAAAAGAGCTTTTGCAATATTTTACCTCCATGATAGGATTTGTGTTCCTGGCATTTTTCCTTGTAATTATGGGAATTTTCTATTGGACACTTAATATCGGAGGCGGTAGCGGAAACTTCGAATATATGCTTGGTTCGGTTGATTTTCTCTTTGTTATACTGATTCCTATCTTAACAATGAGGGTTATCGCTGAAGAAAACAGACAAAAGACAGATCAGCTTCTTTATACTTCGCCTGTTTCCATAACCAAGGTAGTAGTCGGAAAGTATTTGGCAGTATTTTCATTATTTACACTTGCTATATTGGTCGTTTCGGTATATCCGCTTATTTTACATCATTATAACAGTGAAGTTCAGTTGGCTTCGGCTTATAGCGGTGTTATTGGATTCTGGCTTATGGGTGGTGCTTATATAGCAATCGGATTATTTGTTTCGTCACTCACGGAAAGCCAGCTTATAGCAGCAATTATTTCATTTATCGTTATGATAATTACTTATATAATGCCAACGCTTACGGCGGCTATTCCATCAGATGGTAAAAGTCAGGTGTTTATTGTGGCAGCAGTTTGGATACTGATATGTGTGGCATCCTACAGCGCCATGAAAAATGTATTTGTATCGATTTTACTTGGAATTATCGGAGAAGCAGTAATATTTGTAATCTACGGCTCTAATTCACAGGTATATGACAGCCTTATAATTAAGGTATTAAATGCAGTTTCGATTTCAGATCGTTATGATGATTTCAGACTTGGAATTCTGGAGGTTAACTCCATGATTTACTACTTAAGCATTTCATTTTTGTTTGTATTCTTAACAATTCAAATGATTAAGAGAAAACGCTTTAACTGATAGGAGAATGGTATGAGTAATTCAGGAAATAAATTCAAAAAATCCTTTACAAATGCCCGTTTCACCTCGGGAGCATATTCAACCGTTATATCTGTAATAGTAATTGCAGTTGTTGTTGTTTTGAATATGGCATTTAATAATCTGGATTTGTCCTTCGATTTAACTTCAGAGGAAATCTATTCCCTTACCGATGAAAGTAAGGCTGTTTTAAAGGATGTAGATACACCGGTTACCGTTTATTATCTGGTAACCGAGAATGGCGCTAATGAGCGCATTAAAAAATCACTGGACAGTTTTAAGGATGTTAATCCAAATATCAAGATAGAAGAAAAGGATCCGGTACTTTATCCGGCATTCGGAGAACAGTTTGATATAGAGGATAGTCTTGCAAATAACGATGTCATAGTGGTTAATGATAAGACTAACACAGCAAAATATATTTCCAATTCTTCCATGTATTTTTCGGCATATAGTTCGGATATGTCTTTAACCGGTGAAACATTGGATGTTGAAGGTTGTGTGGTATCGGCAATTCAGTACGTAATTGATGGTAAGAAAAATAATATGTATTGTCTTTTGGGACATGACGAAAGTATTCCGGGAGATGAAATATTCAATGCTGTAGAAAAGCTTAATACAGACTGGATTCAGCTTAATCTTTCGACTAAGGGTGAGATTCCTGATGATTGTGATGTTTTATATATCGGAGCTCCTAAGTCTGATCTTAAGGAAGATGAAAAAGATTTGATTATTGATTATCTTAAGGCCGGTGGAGACGCAATTATATTAACAGGAAATACCTATGCTGAGTATTCCGATCAGAAAATGGACAATTTTAATGAGGTTCTCGAATATCTTGGTATAGAGATAGATAACGGACAGATATATGAGGATGCGGGACATTATTATCAGACTCAAAGCTGTATAGTTCCGGAAATAAATGATTCTTCAGCTGTTATGGACAGTATCTCTAAGGACAGTATTATGATTCTGTCGGTAGAGTCTATGAAGCTTGCCGATTCGAGTGATTTACGAAGTACACTCACTGTGACACCGCTTCTTACTACATCTGATAAATCATTCCTTAGAAAAAATGTAAAAAATACCGATTCGAAAAAACAGTCGGAAGATGTTGATGGTCCATTTACGGTTGGTGCATTTTTTGAGGATAAGGTTGATGCCGATAATACCAGTAAGGTAGTGGTTTATTCATCATATTATTTTGTGTTGGATAATTCAAGTGCCGGTATCTATAGTCCTTCACCGGAGAACTACAAACTCTTTACCAATGCATTTTCAAGTGTATTGGAATCAGAAGTTGATGTAGTATCGGTTCCTAAGAAGAGTTTGGAAGATGTACAGGTTATTGTGCCTGTTGGAACCCAGGTATTCCTTGCGGTAATTATTATTATCCTAATTCCGGGAACACTTTTACTTATGGGATTTGTTTTGTGGTTCTTTAGAAGAAAGAAATAGTGAGGTAATAAAATGCGTGCATTAAAGAAGCTTTTACCTATTATCGGGCTACTTGTGGTTTTGGGGGCCAGTATAGGATTATATATGTATGCCAAGCATTCATCGGATAAGAAGGAAGTTGAAGAGAAGCCTGTAGAAACAACAATTTTTAGTTGTGAGGAAGAGGATTTAACCCAGATAAGCTATAAGATTCAAGATAAGGATGAGATTACATTAGTTAAGGATTCCGATACCTGGATTATAAAGGATAATGAAGATGCTCCTGTTAATACTCTTAACTTAAATCAGATGATAGTGGATTCAAGGGAAATAGTTGCTAAATCCATTATTACAGAAAAAAATGAAGAGGATTTGGCCGAGTTTGGGCTTGATAATCCTGCTTCTATCATAAGTATTAAAACAGGATCAGAGGAAGTTACTCTTTATGTTGGTGATGAGTCTATATCCGCCGGTGGTAGATATGCTTATACAGAAGATAAACCGGAGAGATTATTTATCGTTGCTACTACTTATTTTGCTGATTTTAACTATGATTTGAGTCAAATGATTCAGACAGAGAGTCTACCTGAGCTTACAAGTGATAATATTGTATATTTTAAGTCTGAGAAGAAAGATGGTAAGGCTTTGGAGATATCCAGAAATGATGTGAAGGAATTTACTTCATTTTCAAGTTGGAAGGTAGAAGAGCCTTTAGATTATGCGGTTCCGGGTGATGATCAATATATTCCGAATCTTCTTAATTTGCTTCAAAAACTTGCATTAGAGGAGTGTACTGTATTTGATGCCAAGGAAGAGGATTATGAAAAATATGAGCTCGATAAACCTAATTACACTATTACGATAGAATATAAGGATGTTGACAGCGGGGATTCTAAGGAGCTTATTATTAAGGTTGGTAAGTTTAAAAAGGATAAATATTATATATCTTTAAGTGATTACAATAATATCTATTATACATCACTTGAAATTATTAAAGCCATACTTGAGCCTCCGTATGAAACTTATATGTGCAGAACCTTCCTTGCCAGTGCTGATATAACTGAACTTAAGGAGTTGAAGCTTATAAAGGACGATAAGGAAGCTGATTATAAACTTACTTATAACAGCGAAAAGGATGAGTTTGATGTAGATACCGTTTCGGGTAAAAAGCTTGATTCTAAGGGTATCCTTGAAGAGCATGATAAAATTCTTAATATCAAGATAAACGGTCTTATTAAGAAAGAAAAAATTAAGGATGAGAATTTCTCATTTGATAATTATGAGGATTTCTGTTGTGGTAAGATTGTTGCAACCTATGAGGATTATGAGGTTGAGGTTGATTTCTATCCTTATGATGGGGTTAATTTCTATATGGTTGGATTTGACGGAAAGAAGCCTCAGGTTGTGGTAGATATGAATATAACTGATGCTGCTTTGAAGGTGGCGGAATAACAGGCAACGTTTGATTGTTGCAAAAAAAGCAATGTTTGATTGTTGCGGAAAAAAAGCAATGTTTGATGGTTGCGAAAAAAAAGCAACGTTTGATTGTTGCAAAAAAAACAAAATTGAGAGGTTAATTATGTCAAAGGTATTTTTATACAATACATTAACAAATAAGGTAGATGAGTTTAAGCCGGAGAATCCGCCGGAGGTTAAGATGTACACCTGCGGACCTACAGTTTATCACTATGCGCACATTGGTAATTTAAGAAGTTACATCATGGAGGATGTGCTCGAGCGTTACTTAAATTACGCAGGTTACAGGGTTAATCGTGTAATGAATATTACCGACGTAGGTCATCTTACAAGTGATGCCGATACCGGTGAGGATAAGATGCTTAAGGGTGCAAAGAGAGAGCATAAGAGTGTTATGGAGATTGCGAAGTTCTATGAGGATGCTTTCTTTTCCGACTGTGAGAAGCTTAATATCAAGAAGCCTGAGACGGTTGAGCCGGCTACCGGTTGTATATCTGATTTTATAAATGTAATCGAAAAGCTTGAGGAAAAGGATTTTGCTTACAAAGCAGGTGGAAATGTTTATTTTGATACCTCTAAGCTGGATTCATATTATAAGCTTTCAAATCAGAACGAGGAGGAGCTTAAGAGCGCTGTTCGTGAAGATGTAGATGTTGATGAGAATAAGAAAAATAAGACTGACTTTGTTTTATGGTTTACAAAGTCTAAATTTGATAATCAGGAATTAAAGTGGAAGAGTCCTTGGGGTACGGGTTACCCGGGTTGGCATATTGAGTGCTCATGTATCGGTATGAAGCATCTTGGAGAGACGCTCGATATTCACTGTGGTGGCGTGGATAATATATTCCCTCATCATACGAATGAGATTGCGCAGAGTGAGGCTTTTGTAGGACATGATTGGTGTAAGCATTGGTTCCATGTACAGCATTTGAATGTTGATTCCGGTAAGATGAGTAAGTCTGATAATAACTTCCTTACAGTTTCTCTTCTCGAGGAAAAGGGTTATAATCCGCTTGCTTACAGATTCTTTTGTCTGCAGTCACATTACAGAAAGCCGCTTCTCTTTAATTTCAGTAATCTTGATAATGCTGCTCAGAGTTTTGATAAGCTTCTTAAGAGGCTCAATGCATTGGTTAAGGAGGCTGAGGTTAAGCTTGAGCATGAACTTACGGATGAGGATCTTGTAATCGAGCCTACAGAGGAGCCTACATGCAAGTTTGATGAGATTTATGCAATGTATAAGGCTAAGTTTGAGGAGGCGCTTGGAAATGATTTAAATACAGCTCAGGGCTTTACAGTTGTATATGATGTTCTTAAGGCTGAGATTTGTGCAAGAGCTAAGCTTAGAATTATAAATGATTTTGATAAGGTATTTGCTTTGGATTTGGTTAATCAGGCTAAGTCTCTTTCTGATAATGCTGAGACCGGGGTTGATGATGAGAAGACAGAGTTTATACTGAAGAAGATTGAGGAGCGTAAGGCTGCTAAGAAGAATAAGGATTTTGCGACCGCAGATGCTATTCGCGATGAGCTTTTGGGGATGGGAATTGAACTGAAGGATACGCGCGAGGGGACTGTGTGGAGTGTTGTGAAATGAATATAAAAGTCAAAATAAAAAATAAAAATGAAAAATAAAAAATGCCGGTAGCTTTCGCTACCGGCGTTTTTATTTAATACGTGCTCGGTATGGGGCGGACGCCTCTCCTGCACTCCACCAAATACATTATCACCTGAAAACATCAACGTTACTTAATTCATAACTGACGAAATGTTTAATATCCCCTGTCAAATAAGCGATTTAATCGCAATTTGTCATCTATATTAAACTATCCCATAATTACAGTAACATCATAATTTTCAACACCCTTTTCATAAGGAATTACGCATGTATTATCATATTCTTTACCGTTTACAACGAGTTTCTTAACACCCTTTTCTACGCCGTCAGGGTTCTGTACGGTAATATTGTAGGTTCCTTCACGGAACTTTCTTGTCATTGTAAATTCGCTTCCCATTTCACTAGGAATACATGGATTAACTGAAAGACCTTTAAGTGTAGGTACAACTCCGAGGATGTACTGGCTTACATTTACGAAGGTCCATGCAGCAGTACCTGTGAGCCAGGAATTCTTAGCCTGTCCAAAGTAATGAGCATCCTTACCTGCAATCATCTGTGAGTAAACATAAGGCTCTGTGCAGTGGATTTCACTGATATCCTCGATATATGCAGGACATGTTTTCTTGTAAATTTCAAATGCACGGTTACCACGTCCAACAACGGTTTCAGCACAGCTTACCCATGGGTTGTTGTGGCAGAAGATACCTGCATTCTCTTTATATCCAGGTGGATAAGAAGAGATTTCACCAAGTTCTACATGATACTTGGTATAAGGTGGCTGGAGAAGTACGATACCATACTTAGTATCGAGACGATCCTTAACTGAATCGAGTGCTTTAACAGCTTCACCGCTCTCAACACCAACACCTGCGAGTACACAGAAGCCCTGTGGCTCGATGTAGATCTGGCCTTCTTCACATTCTTTTGAACCAACCTTGTTACCGTTAGCATCGTAAGCACGAACGAACCATTCACCGTCCCAGCCTGCTGAGAGGAGTGCTTTGTTCATCTCTGCTACTTCATTACGTGCATATTCAGCTTCAGCAGCGTCACCGGTGAATTCACAGAGATCTGCGTATTCATTACCGTATTTAACGAACATACCACCAATAAATACTGATTCTGCAACAGGTCCTTCACTTGGACCGAAGGTCTGGAAGGATTCACCAGGTTGCTCTGAGAAGCAGTTAAGGTTGAGACAGTCATTCCAGTCTGCACGACCGATAAGCGGAAGCTTATTAGGTCCTTTGTGATTTACGATATAATCGAATGAACGCTTTAAGTGACCCATAAGAGTAACTGCCTTTGACATATCATTGTCGAAAGGAACCATCTCTTCAAGGATTGTAGTATCTCCGGTTTCACGAACATAAGCGGAGGTACCGGCAATAAGCCAAAGTGGATCATCGTTGAAACCTGAACCGATATCAGCATTTCCCTTCTTGGTAAGTGGCTGATACTGATGGTAAGCTGATCCGTCTTCAAACTGTGTAGAAGCAATATCAATGATTCTTTCGCGGGCACGCTCAGGAATTAAGTGAACGAAACCGAGAAGATCCTGACATGAATCTCTGAAGCCCATTCCACGTCCGATACCTGATTCATAGTATGAAGCAGAACGTGACATATTAAATGTAACCATACACTGATACTGGTTCCAAATATTAACCATACGGTCAAGTTTCTCTTCCTGAGATTTAACAGTAAACTTGGAAAGAAGGTTCTCCCAGTTTTCATTGAGCTCTTTGAGAGCTGCAGCTACCTGATCATCAGTTTTGTATTTATTTAATATAGCGAGAGCAGGCTCTTTATTAATAACGTTTGGAGCAACGAACTTTTTATCTACAGGATTTTCGCAATAAGCAAGTACGAAAATCATGCTCTTTTCTTCACCCGGAGCAAGAGTAATATTAATCTGCTGTGAAGCGATAGGATACCAACCACTTGCTACGGAATTATGAGCCTTTCCTTCTTCAACTACCTGAGGATCTGAAGTTGGACGATATGCTCCGAGGAATTCATCACGGCTTGTATCATAACCGTCTACCGGAACATTTACAGAATAAACTGCATAGTGATTACGTCTCTCACGATATTCGGTCTTGTGATAAATGGTTGCACCATCATCTTCAATCTCAACTTCACCGGTGCTTAAGTTACGCTGGAAGTTCTGCATATCATCAAGAGCATTCCAAAGACAGAACTCAATGTATGAGAATACTGAGAATGTCTTAGGTGCATCTGAAGTATTCTTAATCTTGAGCTGATTGATTTCGCATGTATCATTAACAGGTACAAATGCGAGAAGGTCTGCCTGAAGACCGTTCTTAGAAGATGAGAACTTTGTATATCCCATACCATGACGGCACTCATAAGAATCCAACTCTGTACGGGTTGGCTGCCAACCAGGATTCCAAACGGTGTCACCGTCCTTAATGTAAAAATAACGACCACCTTCGTCGTTAGGAATATTGTTGTAGCGATACCTTGTAAGTCTTAACAGCTTTGCATCCTTATAAAAGCTATAACCACCGCAAGTATTTGAAATAAGTGAGAAGAAGCTGTTGCTTCCAAGATAGTTGATCCATGGCAATGGTGTTTTCGGTGTCTGAATGACATATTCTTTTGCCGGATCATCAAAGTAACCAAATTTCATTGTCTCCTCCGTTCTGCCATATTGGCGAAAATTTTTATGTAACAATTATATATGAAAACGTTTGTAAAATCAACCTTGAAAAGCATTTTTTATGGTAATTTTAGGATTTACGAAAACATTTAAGATATCCCTTTAAAAATCGATAATAACAAAAAAATTCCTATGTATTTTTCTGATATTTTTGAAAAATATTTAGAAAAATTTAGGAATTTTTTTTATTTTATGACACCATAGGTGTGAATTACATTTTAATTTGGGTAAAAAACACTTTGATTAATGTTTATGTCGTCTTTGGCGTGATTTTTTTCAGTATTTTGTCTTGCATTATAAAATAATATGTTGTTACTATTGCGGTAATTATAACCCAGCTTATCGGGTAGCACATCATTACCTGGCGGAATGTGCCGGAAGGATTGATAAGCTTTACCCAGATTATTCGGAATGCACATATTCCTACCAGGTTCGTGACAGTGGAGAAAAGTACGTAGTTTTCGGCTCTCAGGGTGGCTCCCAGGATTTCTCCTATTGCAAATACAGCGTAAAATGGGGTGAGCATTTTGGCGAGTGTAATCGCTATAGCAATGACATCTTTGTCGGAGGTGAACAACTGCAGTACGATTGAACCGAAATTAATAAAAAGCAGAGATAGTATTGCTCCGGTTGCCATTTCCATAAGAAGTACGGAGCGAGTTCCGGTTCTGATTCGGTCAGGCTTTCTTGCACCGTAGTTTTGTCCTACAAATGTAGTAATCGAGGTGGAATATGCCTGATTCATCATCCACCAAAGCACATCTACTTTTCCGTATGCTGTCCAGGCTGCGACTGTATCAATGCCCATATTGTTAATGGTGGACTGAACTATCATATTTGAAACCGAGAACATACTTCCGGCAAGTGCGGTCGGAAGTCCTATTTTAATGATTCTTTTTATTGTAGGCCCGTCAATATGGAGCTTTTTAAGGTTAAGCTTCATTTGTGTTGTGTGCTTCATCAGAAGCAGAGTAACAAGAAATGCCGAAAATGCCTGTGATACGTCGGTTGCAATGGCAGCACCGAGGACACCCATTTTTAAAACACCTACAAACAAAACATCCAAAATGGTATTTACGACGCAGCAGGCAATCAGTATATAGAGGGGACGTTTTGAATCGCCGACAGCCCTGAGAATTCCTGATCCAATATTGTAAATCAGTGTAAAAACAAGGCCTCCGAGGAGAATTTTACAGTATATGGTTGAAGTGCTCATTATGTCATCCGGTGTGTTCAGAAGTTTTAAGAGCGGAGTTGTAAATATAACGCCTAAAGTTCCGAGAAATAAACCTCCGATTAGGGCAAAGGTATAGGCTGTGTGCAATGCGGTGTCTACCTTCTTTTCTTTATTGGCTCCGAAATATTGCGCTATGATGACTGTGGCTCCGGTTGAAAGTCCCATGAAGAAACTGAATATAAATCCCAGTATCTGCCCTGAGGAGCCACCGACACTTGCAAGTGCGGCCTTGCCGGCAAACCGGCCGACTACAGCTGCATCCACTGTATTATAAAGTTGTTGAAAAAATACACCGATTAATATCGGGAAGAAGAAGCTGAGTATAGGTTTTATAATGCTTCCTTCTGTCATATGAGTTTCTTTTTTTGATTTCATTATTACTACCTGACTTTTTTATGGTATATTAACGGATTTTTATAATGTGCATAGTCTTTAAATTATGTGTATAGTCTTTAATTATGTGTATTACCTTTTAAGGCGTTGATTATAATAGTACATTAGTGTGAAATTATCAAGAGAAAAATACATTTAATTGGCAGAAAGTTAAAAGAATTAAGTGGAAGGCATTTGAATAGCAGAAAGACATTTATATTTCTTGCGAATAAATCAAAAATAAGTTATACTTTTCATATAAATTTTACAAAAATGAGGGGCATATATGATTAATGTGGAGGATGAACGTTACCATGTTGCGGATGTAGCAATTCAGGATGCATTTGTATTGGTAATGGAGGAAAAAGAAATAGAAAAAATTTCCGTTGCGGATGTTATAAAGAAAGCGGGAATAGTGAGGAGTACATTTTATAATCATTATGAAAATATGGATTATCTTATAGCTGCAATGGAAGATAAGACAGTTAATGATATATTTAGTATTATGACTAAATTTAATCTCGATAATGACCGTGATATATGTAAATCTTACTTTCTAACCATTTGTAATTACACTAAGGATAATTCTTTTTTGAGGAAATGCCTTAGGTCGTCAAGGGGGAATGAGATACTTAGAAAGTCAACCGTTATGTTTCATAATTATGTTAAGCAGTTAACCCGGAAGAAATATAGTGTGAACGGCGGAGCACAGTCTGCAGACACTCTTGCCGGAGAAAATGAATTTTCCTATATGGTAGCTAGTGTAATCGGCTGTACATTGGGCGTTCTTCATAAGTGGACCGAAGACGGTTTCAATGTTCCGGCCGAGGAGATAGCGGAAATATTGACATTATCTTATCTTAACGGATCAATCAGAATAAGTGAGTAAAATCAAGAAAAGCATCGGAAAAGTGAAAAAAGGCAAATCCCGGTGCTTTTTGAAGTTAGAAGCTATTTATTTATCATATTTTGCAAAGAATTCAGCAAGTTTATTCTTGTATAACTCCGGCTCTACGTATGCGCTGCAAAGATGTCTCGCATTCTCGACTATTACTATCTCCTTAGGCGCTTTGCAAAGTGCATAATTTTGAAGGGAATTCTTATAAGAAACATAGGTATCATCTTTTCCATGGAAGAAAAGAATCGGAAGAGTGTTGGTCTTTAGAGCATTTGTAACATCAGCTTCCTTCATCTGAAATTTAGCAAACATCTTACAATAAATATTTACCCTGAATAACAGAATGTTAATTCTTTTTAAGTGGAACCAATCATTTGCCATAGTTTTAAGCTGATTTCTCATATCATGAAATGCACAATCCGAAATGATACCCTTAACTTCCTTTGGAAGCACATATTCAGTTGCCATCAATGTAGCGGATCCGCCCATAGAAATACCGTAAATATAAACAGGCAAACTATTTATATTCTTTTCTGAAACATACCATGCCCACCGGACGATGTCATACTTTTCCTTGGCACCGAAGGTAATGTATTTTCCGTTACTCTTTCCCATGCATCGTTGATCAATGAACAGGAGATTACAATTATTCTCATGTAAAAATCTTGAAATGTATGCAAAGTCGCCGAAAGAGGTTCCCCTGTAACCGTGACATAAAATGATGGTTCTCTTTGGGTCCTCAGCCGGAAGATAGTTTGCGTGTAAGAGGAGACCATCCTTGCTCTTTATATAACAGCTTCTCATTTTCTGGCTGTTGCACCAGGCTTTTCCGGTTTCGTATTCATTTTCATAGCCATTTTTAGGATGGTTAGCCTGAATGTGTTTTAGCTTGAACCATTTTTTCTTGTAAGGTTTGTTAGACCCCTTTTCGCCACCTGCTCTTACTAAAAATTCGAAGAATGAAAGGCAGTAGAGCATATATATTCCAATGGCGCCTAACACGGTGATTATTCTGTTTGTAGTCTTTTTATTCATAAATAGTATCATTTATTTTTTTTGTGATTCTATCCGGTGCTGATTTTATCCGGTGGTGATTCTAACCAGTGATAATTCTAACCAGTGATAATTCTAACCAGTGATAATTCTATATTCATATATTTAAAATTCCGAAACAATTATATCGATATTGTCAATAATACGCAACTTTTTTTACAAATAAAAAACACATTTCAAAAATGTGTTCGATAAGTCTCGGACAATTTTTAAAATGTGTTTGTTAACTCAAAAGTGCCCTAGACAAGGGGGTTTTGATGTGATATAAAATAACACGTTTTCGAAAATGAATTAAATGCAGTGAAAGCAATCAGGATTTAGAAGTAGCAAACAAGCTTTAATAAGTACCGCCCCAAATTGTTCATTTTAAATTTCAAAGGAGTCCGATATGAGAGAATATTACCCACTGACAGCAGCTCAAAAAATGCATCACA
>JAILOA010000094.1 GCA_024691065.1 Lachnospiraceae bacterium
TGATGAAGAATTAGTTGAAACAATTGAACTTTCCGACCACCCATTCTACCTGGGTGTTCAGTATCATCCGGAATTCAAATCGAGACCGAACCGTGCACATCCGATTTTCAGGGAATTCGTACGAAGTGTGACACTGAGATAGTTAGATATTTTTGATGAGTCTGATTTCCAAATTACATTTTTCTATTTAATTTATTTACAAATAATGATAAAATTGAAACATATTACAGATTTACGAGGAGGTTACCATGATCTACACTGTAGAAGAAGTTTTAAAATATATCGAGGAGGAGGACGTTAAATTCATCCGTCTCGCCTTCATTGATGCTTATGGTGTTCAAAAAAATATCTCGGTTATGCCGGGTGAAATTATGAAGGCATTTGAAGATGGAATTCCTATCAATGCCCATGAAATCGCGGGTTTTGAGGATTGTCCGCATGCCTGCCTATATTTAAAACCGGATCCGTCAGTTATGTCAATACTTCCTTGGAGACCTGATAGTGGCAGGGTTCTCAGAATGTGTTGCGGTATGTACACACCAGATGGTGAGGAATACTGCCTTGACACAAGGGCATTGCTAAAGAGGGCTGTTGAAAAGGCTAAACAGGCCGGGATTGAATTCAGATTTGGTTCTGAATCCGAGTTCTACTTATTCTTAAAGGATGATGACGGAAATCCTACTAAAATTCCTTATGATCATGCGGGCTACATGGATATAGCTCCGATGGATAAATGTGAAAATGTAAGACGTGAAATCAGCCTTACAATCGAGAGAATGGGTCTTATCCCTGAGAGGTCCCACCATGAAAGAGGTCCGGGTCAGAATGAAATCGATTTTCATTACGGAAAGCCTTTAAAGGCTGCAGACCAGATGACTACATTTAAAATGGTAGTAAGTACAATTGCCGACCGTTATGGTCTTGCCGCTGATTTTTCGCCAATGCCGC
This sequence comes from Lachnospiraceae bacterium, assembly GCA_024691065.1. Classification (GTDB taxonomy): domain Bacteria; phylum Bacillota; class Clostridia; order Lachnospirales; family Lachnospiraceae; genus JAEEJA01. The sequence goes on from JAILOA010000094.1 coordinate 949, forward strand.
TCCCTGAGCAACCTGGAAACGGTTACCACATTAATATTTATGCTGATGAGAAAAACGGAGCTGATGTTATCAAATATGTCGCTGCCGGAATCATCGATAAAATAAGGGATATCACATTGTTCCTGAATCCGACCGAGGCTTCCTACTCAAGACTTGGTTACAATACCGCTCCGGACCATGTTAAGTGGTCCAGTACGGGTGATTCCGAGCTTATGTACATTGAGACATACAAGGGTAAGACCCGTGTTGAGCTTCGCTCACCGGATGCTTCAAGCAATCCATATTTGGTTTATACTTTACTGATTTATGCCGGCCTTTATGGTATTGAAAATAAGCTTTCCCTTCCTAAGGAAATGGATGAAAAGGGTGCACTTCTGCCGGGTACATTGAAGGAGGCAAGATTCCTTGCCAAGGAAAGTGAATTTGTAAATAAAGTTGTACCGGCTAGTATTTTAAAAGAGTATATTGGAAAATAAAGGGAGGTTAAAATGCCGAAAAATGATGACATTTATCATTCTATATTGATTGTGTCTGCTTCGGAGCAATTTAACTCCATAGTAAAGCGTTCTCTTAAGGGTTCAATTATGGTCGATGAACGAAAAAGTGCCGCTACTGCCCGACGATGTATTCTTGAAAAATACTATGATTTAGTTGTTATAAATGCACCTTTACCGGATGAATCCGGCGAGGAATTTGCTCTGGATGTGACATACAAATGTAACGCTTCAATCCTGCTGGTTATTTCCCAGGATTTATACAATAACATATACGAAAATATGGTTAATCATGCTATTTACGTTCTCCCGAAGCCTTTCCCTAGGGGTAGTGTGGATAAGGCCGTCCTGTTTCTGTTGGCGGATCAGGTTAAATTCCGTCAGCTTGAGAAAAAGGTTAGTAGCATTGAAGACAAGATGGAGGAGCTTCGTCTGGTTAGTCAGGCTAAAATTCTCCTTGTTGAAAATGAGCATATGTCTGAGGATGAGGCTCACCGCTCAATTATAAATGACGCGATGAACCGGGGCCTCTCCAAGAAGAGAATTGCACAATCTATTATAGATAAATATGAGTAGTAACGTACGCCACCGGGCGAATGCAAAAAAAGCAATAATATTAGCTGATTCCGGCTAAATTATTGCTTTTTCTAACTTAAACAATTTTCAAAGGCAATAATATCGGTTAATTCCAGCGATATTATTGCTTTTTTTCATTTATAAAATTTTCAAAGGCAATAATATTAGCTGATTCCGGCGATATTATTGCTTTTTCTATATTTATATAATTACAGCCTTGCAACTCCGCTCTCTCTTGCGGCCTTTGCCACAGCTGCTGCAACTGCAGGTCCTACTCTCTTGTCAAATGCCTTTGGAATAATGTAATCTGCTGAAAGCTCTTCATCTGAAATTAATTCTGCCAAAGCCTTAGCAGCTGCCATCTTCATTTCTTCGTTTATGTCAGTTGCCCTTACATCAAATGTTCCACGGAATATTCCAGGGAATGCAAGTACATTATTAATCTGGTTAGGGAAATCGCTACGTCCTGTGGAGATTACTGCTGCTCCGCCTTTCTTAGCGTCCTCAGGGAAAATTTCAGGTGTAGGATTTGCGCATGCAAATACGATTGCATCCTTGTTCATAGTCTGAACCATCTCGGTTGTTACTGTTCCGGGTGCTGAAACACCGATGAATACATCTGCTCCGACTAACTGATCTGCAAGGCTTCCCGGCTTCTTCTCAAGATTTGTAACCTTTGACATTTCTTCCTTAATCCAGTTAAGACCTTCACGTCCCTCGTAAATAGCACCCTTTCTGTCACACATCGTTACATTTTTAAAACCTGCTGAAAGAAGCAATTTTACGATTGCGATTGCTGCTGCGCCCGCACCGCTGGTTACGATTTTAACATCTTCCTTTTTCTTACCGACAACCTTAAGTGCATTTGTAAGACCGGCAAGTGTGATTACTGCAGTACCATGCTGATCATCATGGAATATAGGAATATCAGTCTTTTCCTTTAATTTTCTCTCTATTTCAAAACAACGAGGAGCTGAAATATCCTCAAGATTAATGCCACCAAATGATCCGGAAATAAGTGCTACCGTATTTACAAATTCGTCAACATCCTTTGATTTTACACAAAGTGGAAATGCATCTACATCACCAAATGCCTTGAAAAGCACGCATTTTCCTTCCATAACAGGCATACCTGCTTCCGGTCCGATATCACCAAGACCAAGAACTGCCGATCCATCGGTGATTACGGCACATAAATTGTGACGTCTGGTGAGCTCATAAGACTTGTCGATGTCTTTCTGAATTTCAAGACAAGGCTGTGCAACTCCCGGTGTATAAGCAAGTGAAAGGTCATCCTTGGTTTCAACCGAACAACGATTTACAATTTCAATTTTACCCTTCCACTCTTCGTGTAATTTTAATGATTCCTTAGCGTAATCCATGATAATATTTCTCCTTATTTCAAAATTTAAAATTGAACACAGTATAGGTAAACCCGATCTTTATATGCGATAGCATTTAAGTAAGGATGCAGGAATTTTTTGTCATAAAAGACATACTCCTAACTGAATTCAATAAGCAACAATGTATCTGTTCATATAATCTCCGAAAAGACTTTATTTAAAGGGTTTCGTAGAAATTATACAAATACTGGTTTCGCAACATTAGAATTTTATCACAAATGTATTTTATGGTCAATTTATATTAAACTCTATTTAAAATTTGTAAATTGAAAAAGTAAATTCCACCTCCGTTTAACCAAAGGGGGTACGAACGTTTTCTTGGACTAAATAACTATTCCAAGATTTTGTCCGCACCCCCATTTTAAAATTGAAGTTGAATTTACTCTTTCACTGGAATTTACTTTTCAATTTAGCTCTATTTAAAATTAATATATTATCAAAATATTTCCATCCATCTTCTAATTAATTATGAATTTAAATTCAACTATTAGATTATATATTTAAAACCTAATTTATATTACAACTTCCACATTTATAAAATTCTGATCCTCGGCTTCCACATTTGTAATTTCCAAAATTCCATCATTTTTCTTTACAAGCTTCTTTACTATATACAGCCCAAGTCCATGTTCCTCGGCATTTTCCTCCTTGCTCGTTGCATTTTTGGAAAGCATCATTGCAATTTTTTCATCATTAAGTTTCTCGCCCGGATTCATCACAGCAATCGAAAATCTTTCGTCCTCGTCCCAATCCCCGATTGTGATGTAAATGTTATCGCCTTTCTTTGAGGCTTCGATTGCATTATCAATAATAATCCCAACTATATCAACGATTTCCTTGTCAGAAACCTTGCTCTTGTATTCCCTGTCATTTACGTCAATGTCCAAATTAATTCCAAGCTTTTTCGCCGATATATATTTGCTGTAAACTATCGAACCGAGGAACTTGTTTGAAATTTCTGTAAGACTGAATCTATTCTCATCATTTTTTATAATCGAATTTTCCTGAATGCTTTCTACCAGAGAATCATAATCCTTGCAAACATAGGGCAAGCCGTAAAGGGTCTGCAAACGGTTAGTGTAATTATGTTTCTCCTCACGAAGCAGGTCGACAATATTTTCAATTACAGGCAAATATTCATTATAATATTTAAGCTTATTTCTCTCCTCGACCCTGTGTCTTTCTGTGATCAAAATCAATATTACAACAGTGACTGAAATTACGAGAAGCATAAACTGAGTGCTAACCCCTGCATCCATGGTTTTTCCAAATACAAAAATCAAAAGTGCGAGTACAAAGGCAAATCCGGCCAAAAAAATTACGACTACATTTTCTTTATTTGCTTTAAGGAAATTATATAATCTATGCGGCCACTTAAATTTGAAAAGTATAATAATTATGATTAATGTAATTAACATTACCAAAACCGTATATATATTGGCACTTTCGGCTCCTATTTTGAATCCGGCCGCGCTGATTATAACTATCGGAATTATCTGCACAACATTTGTTACAAGATTAATAAAATTTGCCATCAAAAATATATTTAAAAAATCTTTTTTATCTTTAACGATTATCTCTGATATAAACATATTACTCAAAATCAAAAGCAGGAAAGATAAAAATACATATTTATCGGAATATTGCTGAATTAATGCGATCATAAAAAAGTAAACAACAAAACCTGGTGCATGATACACTTTAAATTTGTATTCTTTTAGCTTTTTATTATCCAAAATAATTATTGTATAAACACTGGCAAGATTTAAAAACAATATATTTAATAAATTGCACAATTCAAACATTTTCATATTTTTATTCCTCCAAAATCTTCATTTTTATTGTTCGTTTGAGCTCTTTTTCTTTGACTTTATTTTCTCTTAGTGAACTTTATACTATCAATCTAATTTTTTTAGGTTCTTTTTACCCTTTTTTCTTTGACTTTATTTTATCTTAGTGAACTTTACACTATCAATCTAATTTTTCAAGTTTCGCTTGAACCTTTTATATAATTACTTTCTTTAACTTTATTTTCTCTTAGTGGACTTTACACTATCAAATTTTTTGATTTCATAGACAATGTATTCAATCTCGTTGTCAAAATATATCACAAACATCGTCGTTTATAACACAGCTTATTTACATTTTACTTAAACATTTTTATAATTTATGAGTGGGAGTAGAAAGTAATTTGAATTGATGAAAATTTCGGATCTATATATTTATCTGATTATTACGGAAATAATATTTATTTTAAACTGCTTGATTTGAATTACTTTCTCTTTTTGAATTAATGTATTTCTTACATTTCCGTTTTGGCACATATTTCAAAGGTAGATTTATTCTACCTTTGAAATATGTGTTTTTTTATTCCAAATTTTAATAATCCAATTGCTTTTCACGTATAATGGTTATTAAAATCGTTAACTGTTATAATCAAAATTAACATGCATTTTTATAGGTTTTCACTTAAATTATATTTTATAATATTGCAGTTTTCCCACTCTAAATCATATTTTACAATTTCATAGTTTTTTTACTCAAAATCATATCTCACAATCTCACAATTTTTCACACCGAAGCATGAAAATTCTTCGCTGTCCATATCTCTGAAATATGATTCCACCATTCTCGCAATTCCATTGTGAGCTACCAGAATATATGTCTTTTTATCAGATTCCTCTTTTATATCATCAAGCAAATTATAAATTCTTTGAGCCAAATGTAATATGGATTCACCTGTTCCATATCTGCTCGAGCAATGTTTTTTAGCTTCATGAAATTCCTTTCCGTCTCTGGCAGTTGTTTCATAAATTCCAAAATTCTGCTCTTTAAGTCTTTCCTCGATTCGCATCGGAATTCCGGTAATTTCCGAAATATGTTTTGCTGTATCGGCAGCCCTGCAAAGCGGGGAAGTAAGGATTTCATCTGCCTTTATGCCCTCTGCCAAAATCTTCTTTCCTGTTTCTATTGCCTGCTCATGCCCAAGTTCAGTTAAAGCTATATCAGTCGCTCCGCAAATTTTATTTTCAACATTCCAAATCGTCTGCCCATGTCTCACAAAGTAAAAATGTCCCATTTTTTCTCCTTAATTTTTAATCATTTCAAAAAATTATCTTTTTATTTTTTTTAGCTTAAACAAAATTATCTTTTTAATTTTTATTAACTTATATAAAATTATCTTAGTATTTTTTTTATCACAATAATTTTATCTTTGTATTTTTTTTATTAACTTAAACAAAATTATCTTAGTATTTTTTATCTCAATAATTTCATCTTTGTATTTTTATTAACCCAAAAATTTTACTTTCTTAAAACACATCGGATATAGTCCGGTAATCGTAAACATAATTATACAATATCTTACAACCCTTATTATATGCTGTAAAATAGAATCGCTCTCCAATAATTCTTTACTAAACGGAAGCTTTAGAACTTTTGCCAAAACCGCATATATAACGATGGCAAATACAGGTCTTAATATTCTCCCAAGTATCTTTTCGGTATTTTCAAATTTAACATATTTTTCTTCAAAGAAGTTTGCCAATGTTAAACCAATCAATAATCCATAACTGGTATAATATTCATTACCGGATAATACAAAAAATCCGGGAATTCCAAGAATACATAATATAAGGAAAAATACATTTTCATTTTTAAATTTATCCCTGATATATGGAATCAAAAATACTACCGTAGTTCCCAATGCCCAACCTGTCATAACATCTGTAGGATAATGAACTCCGAGTATTGAACGGCTAAGTCCTACTAAAAATATTAAAATTACACAAATAATTGTTATTGCTTTTTTCTTCATCAACTTTGCCAGAGTTCCGTATCCGACTGCAGAATTAGTCGAGTGACCGCTCGGAAATGAGTAACCCTGGATTTTCAAGTTCATCATGTCTCCTTCTTGCGGCGCTTTCAGGCATTTTATACTTTCATGATTAATATATGGTCTGCATCTCATCACCAGACCCTTTATAATTGACCCAAAATAAAATGCAACAATTACATTTAATCCTATGGTTTTTCCTTTTTCTTTGTCATAACTTAAATAAAAAAATGTAAGTATAGCAACAAATATTAAGCTATCTCCTAAATCGGTAATTAGAGAAACAATTTTAACCAATGTAGGATTCAGGCCCGATTGCAACATTTCTATCAGCTTTACTTCCCAATCAAAATAAAAATCTCTAGCCATTCAGTTACTTCCTTTCCATAATTTTTTATATCAATTTTTGATATTTATATATAAACCTTAGTTATTTTTAACCTTTGTTGCTTTTATAAATCTTTATTATTTTTCTGTTAACCTCTGTTTTTATTCTTTGTTTTATATATTTTTTTCCTATATAAAACTTTATTATATTTTTATCTATAAACAATTATACCTGAAACTGTTACATATCAGCTC